>DXXQ01000063.1 GCA_019416265.1 Clostridiales bacterium
GTATAAAAGATGCACACAATAGTGTGCCGGAGAAAAAATAAGGAGGAACCAATGGGAAAAAAAGTTGCGCTTCACAATTTAGGCTGCAAAGTAAACGCATACGAAGTAGAAGCCATGCAGCAGCTCCTGGAGGAAGCGGGATACGAAATCGTGCCCTTTGAGCCGGGAGCAGATATTTATCTGATCAACACCTGTACAGTAACAAATATTGCAGACCGGAAATCCCGGCAGATGCTTCACAAGGCAAAGAAGATGAACCCGGATGCCATTGTCGTGGCAACAGGATGCTACGTACAGACAGACGAGGGAAAGCTCGATCAGGACGAGGCGGTAGATCTGATCCTCGGCAATAACAGAAAGAAAAATATTGTGGAAGCCATAGAGGAGTATGAGCTAAAACACAGCAAGCACAGAGATGTGATCAAAATCAACCAGACAAAGGAATATGAGGAATTAAAGATCGACCATACGGCAGAGCATGTGCGCGCCTATATCAAGGTACAGGATGGCTGCAACCAGTTCTGTACGTACTGTATCATTCCCTATGCAAGAGGAAGAGTGAGGAGCCGCAGCATCAGCCAGGTGATGGAAGAGGTACAGGCTCTGGCTGCAAAGGGATATAAAGAAGTGGTGCTCACCGGAATTCATTTGAGCTCCTACGGGGTGGATTTCCCGGAGGATAAAAAAGAGACGCTTCTTTCCCTGATTCAGGAGGTTCATAAAATAGACGGCATTAAGAGGATCCGTCTGGGTTCCCTGGAGCCGGGTATCGTAACAGAAGAGTTTGCGGAGGGGATTGCAGCTCTGGAGAAGGTCTGCCCTCATTTCCACCTGTCCCTTCAGAGCGGCTGTGATGAGACTCTTGAGAGGATGAACCGCAGATACCGTTCCGGACAGTATGCCGAAAGATGTGAGCTTCTCAGAAAGGTATACCATAACCCGGCGCTTACCACAGATGTTATCGTAGGCTTTCCTCAGGAGACGGAGGAAGAGTTTCAGGCTTCTTACGATTTTGTGTCAGACATTCATTTTTATGAAACTCATATTTTCAAGTATTCCAGAAGACACGGAACTAAGGCCGCTGCCATGAAAGGGCAGCTTACAGAGGCAGTAAAGGGCGAAAGAAGCGATAAGATGCTGGCTCTTCATCAGATACGGGCCAAAGAGTATGAAACCTCCATGATCGGAAATACTCTGGAAGTCCTTTTGGAAGAGGAAATGGAACGGAACGGTGAAAAATGGTATGTGGGACACAGCCGTGAATACGTGAAGCTGGCTGTGAAGAAGTCAGAAGAGTATGGCGTCAACGATATTATTTCCGTGAGAGCAGAGGAGTTTCTGGATGAACATCTTCTCACCGGGAAAGTTTTGATTGTATTTTAACGCAATCTATATTAAAATAGAAAAGTAAAGGTGATCGAGGGAAACGATGTCCTGCGTTTTCCCCGGCCACGAAATAACAGTAAGGACGTGAGAGAAAATGGCAGAAAACAACCTTGGAAATACACAGTATTTCAGAACGAAACCGGAACAGGAACTTCAGGTAAAAGAGGTTCTGGATCTGGTGTACAATGCGATGGAGGAAAAAGGGTACAATCCGGTGAACCAGATCGTCGGTTATATTATGTCCGGTGACCCCACTTATATTACCAGCCATAAGGGAGCCAGAAGCATGATCATGAAGGTCGAGCGTGATGAGCTGGTGGAAGAACTTTTAAACGAGTATATTAAGAACAGATCCTGGGAACGCTGATGAAGAGAATACTGGGATTAGATTACGGCTCAAAGACAGTAGGAGTGGCAGTGAGCGACCCGCTGGGACTTACCGCCCAGGGACTGGAGACAATCTGGCGCAAGCAGGAGAATAAACTGCGTCAGACTCTGGCCCGGATCGAAGAAATTGCTGAGGAATATCAAGTGGAACGCATTGTGCTTGGATATCCGAAGAATATGAATAACACCATAGGAGAGCGGGCTGAGAAATCTCTGGAATTTAAGGAAATGCTGGAGAGAAGGACAGGCCTGCCTGTTGTGATGTGGGATGAAAGGCTGACGACAGTGGAGGCCAACCGAACCTTAATGGAAGCTAAGGTACGCAGAGAGAACCGGAAGCAGTACCTGGACGAATTAGCGGCCATTTTTATTTTGCAGGGATATCTTGACTCCCTGCCCCGTTAGGAGAATATTTTATGGAAAAAATTAAATTTCAGCTGGAAGACGGTACAACAGCAGAGTTCTATGTTGAGGAACAGACAAGAATCGGCGGGATTGCATATCTGCTTGTATCGGACTCTCCGGATGATGAGGCGAACGCATATATCCTGAAAGATCTGTCCAGCGATGACAGCCGGGAAGCCTGCTATGAAATGGTCGAGGATGAGAACGAACTGCAGGCGGTTTTTCAGGTGTTCGAACAGATGTTAGACGACGTAGACCTTGAAATGTAAAAAAATAGCGTGACTGAAAAAAGATCGAAAATTTAATAAGGAGGATAACAGCACGGCAGCCTGAAGGGGGATACCGGACTGTTATCGAAACAGCCACAGCATGGAGGTGCAATTGCTTGAAGAACGAAAATGACAATTATTACGGCAGCCAGACTGGAGAGGCTGCACACGGCGGAAGAAGGCCGGGAAACAGACAGAAAAATTATAAATACAAACCGCATTCCAAACCTTATTATAATAAAAACCAGGATTCAGAGAAGGACAGAGAAAAGACAGGGAAACCTGCATCCTTTAAAAATCCGGTAAAGAATGTCTCCCGTAACAAGGGAAGGAAGCCTGCATCCAAATTAAAGATCATTCCTTTGGGCGGATTAGAGCAGATCGGAATGAATATTACGGCTTTTGAATACGGAGACAGTATTGTAGTAGTAGACTGCGGACTTGCATTCCCGGAGGATGATATGCTGGGAATCGACCTTGTGATTCCGGATGTGACGTATTTAAAAGAAAATATCCACAAGGTGAAAGGCTTTGTGATCACCCATGGACATGAGGATCATATCGGCGCCCTTCCTTATGTGCTGAAGGACGTAAATGTGCCGGTTTATTCTACGAAGCTTACGCTGGCGCTTATTGCCAATAAATTAAAAGAGCACAATCTGACAAAGACAACGAAATTAAAAGAGGTAAAACACGGACAGGTTATCAATCTGGGAGAGTTTTCCATTGAATTTATCAAAACCAATCACAGTATCCAGGATGCATCTGCCCTGGCAATCTACTCACCTGCTGGAATCGTTGTTCACACAGGAGACTTTAAGGTGGATTATACACCGGTGTTCGGAGATGCCATCGATCTGCAGCGTTTCGCGGAAATCGGCAAAAAAGGTGTGCTTGCCCTGATGGTGGACAGTACCAATGCAGAGCGCAGCGGCTTTACCATGTCGGAGCGAACAGTGGGACGGGTATTCGATAACCTGTTTAATGAGTATAAGACAAACAGAATCATTATTGCTACTTTTGCGTCCAATGTTGACCGTGTACAGCAGATCATCAATACAGCATACCGCTTTGGAAGAAAGGTGGCAGTGGAAGGCCGCAGTATGGTCAATGTCATCACCACAGCGTCCGAGCTGGGATATTTACGCATTCCGGATCAGACCCTCATCGAGATTGACCAGGTGAAGAATTATCCGGACGAGCAGGTAGTCCTGATCACTACCGGAAGTCAGGGAGAGTCCATGGCTGCCCTGTCCCGTATGGCTGCCAGCATCCACAAAAAGATTGTGATCAAACCCAATGACACGATTATTTTCAGCTCCAACCCGATTCCGGGAAATGAGAAGGCAGTTTCCAAGGTCATCAATGAATTGTCCATGAAGGGAGCGAAGGTTATCTTCCAGGATGTCCATGTATCCGGACATGCCTGCCAGGAAGAAATCAAACTGATCTATTCTCTTGTGCGTCCGAAATATGCAATTCCGATACACGGAGAATATCGTCACCTTACTGCTCAGAAGCATATTGTGGAAGATCTGGGAATTCCGAAGGAGAATATCTTTGTACTTGCATCAGGAAACGTTCTGGAGCTTGATGGGCAGAGTGCGGAGATCACAGGTTCTGTACACACAGGAGCGATCCTTGTAGACGGTCTTGGCGTGGGAGATGTTGGAAATATCGTTCTCCGCGATCGTCAGCATCTGGCAGAGGACGGAATCATGATCGTGGTTGTGACGCTGGAGCGCCACAGCAATGTAGTCCTTGCAGGACCGGATATTGTATCCCGCGGATTTGTCTATGTGCGTGAATCCGAGGATCTTATGGATCATGCGAGAGAAGTGGTGGAAAATGCCCTTGACTCCTGTCTTGACAGAAATATCACAGACTGGGGCAAGATTAAAAATGTAATTAAAGACGCGCTCAGCGATTTCTTATGGAAACGTACAAAGAGAAGTCCTATGATCCTGCCGATTATCATGGAGGCATGACCTTATGATAAGAGCAATGGACACCATTGATGAAAACATCCGGAGTCTTCTGGATGCCATCAAAAGAACTGATATTTATCAGGAATACAGAAAGCAGGAGGAGAATCTGGAGAAGGATCCTCAGCTTCAGGAAAGAGTCAATGCGTTTCGCAGCAATAACTACAGGATCCAGAACGAGTGCGATAAGGAAGAATTGTTTGAGGTAATGGAACGGATGGAGAAAGAATCCTCCGAGCTTCGCAGCAATCCTGAGGTAAATGCATATCTGGACGCGGAGCTTGCCCTCTGCAAAATGATGCAGAAGATCTGTATCAAGCTGACGGAAGGCATTGATATGAATACGCCGGACGTAGATCTGTAGTTCTGCGTTTCGGATGGAAAGGAAGAGAAACATGGGTAATACGAGAGATCGGGCGGGGGCAGCCGGAGTTGTTCTTGCAGGAGGTTTTTTCAGAATTGCATTGTATGTATGTGTTGCGCTTCTGATTTTCTGGCTTGGAAAAACAACCTATCAGTTTGGGTATTCTGTCTTTAACCAGCAGGCAATGAGTCCCGGAGAAGGACAGGAGATCACAGTTGTGATCAAGGACGATGCTTCTGTTTTCAAAATTGCCAGAACCCTGGAGAATAAAGGCCTTATTAAGGACGACCTTGTGTTTGTCGTACAGGAAAGGCTTTCAAACTATCACGGAAAGCTGCGCCCGGGAACCTATCTCCTGAGTACAGCCTATACGCCAAGCCGCATTATGGGGATTCTGGCGGGAGATACAGAGCAGGAAGGGGTAAGTGATTCGTGATCGTTGAGGAACGGATGAGAACGTATATCAATTCTCTGGACATGGGGAACACCCCCTTTCTGGAGGCTCTGGAACAGTATGCATTAGAGAACCGGGTACCCATTATCCGCAGGGAAATGCAGAGTTTCATAAAGATGTTTCTGGCATTAAACAAGCCGAAACGCATTTTGGAGGTGGGGACAGCCATAGGCTTCTCCACACTTCTTATGTGCGAATACGGGCCGAAGGATATGGAAATTGTAACCATAGAGAATTATGAAAAAAGAATTCCCATTGCAAAGGAAAATTTCAGAAAAGCCCATAGAGAGGGGCAGATCACCCTTTTGGAAGGGGATGCAGGAGAAATCCTAAGGGAACTGGAAGGAAGCTTTGACATGATTTTCATGGATGCAGCAAAAGGGCAGTATATTAACTGGCTGCCGGATGTAATGCGTCTCATGAAAAATGGAGGGGTCCTGATTTCCGATAATGTGCTTCAGGAGGGGGATATCATTGAATCCCACTATCTGGTGGAGCGCAGAAACAGGACGATTTATAAAAGAATGCGGGAATATCTGTATGAGCTGAAACACAATCCGGCTCTTGTCACTTCCATTCTTCCTTTGGGGGATGGGGTGACAGTCAGTGTTAAACAGGAGGAATTATGAGAAAACCAGAATTGTTGGTTCCGGCAAGCAGCCTTGAGGTACTTAAGATTGCCGTGATTTTCGGGGCAGATGCCGTATATATCGGCGGAGAAGCCTTCGGATTAAGAGCGAAGGCGAAGAACTTTTCACATGACGATATGGCAGCGGGTATTGCCTTTGCCCATGAGCATGGAGTGAAGGTATATGTAACCGTGAATATTCTTGCCCACAATTATGACCTGGAAGGTGTACGAGAGTATCTTTATGAATTAAAAGAACTGAAACCGGACGGACTTATCATTGCAGATCCGGGAATCTTTATGTATGCAAAGGAAATCTGCCCGGAGATTGAGCGTCATATCAGTACCCAGGCGAATAATACAAATTATGAGACTTACCGTTTCTGGTATCAGCTCGGTGCGAAAAGAGTGGTGACAGCCAGAGAGCTTTCTCTTGAAGAAATCCGTGAGATCCGTGCCCATATCCCGGACGATATGGAAATCGAAACATTTATTCACGGAGCAATGTGTATCTCCTATTCGGGAAGATGTCTTCTGAGCAATTATCTTACAGGAAGAGATGCCAATCAGGGAGCCTGCACCCATCCCTGCCGCTGGAAATATTCCATTGTGGAGGAAAAGCGTCCGGGAGAATATATGCCTGTCTTTGAAAACGAGAGAGGAACTTATATTTTTAACTCCAAGGATCTTTGCATGATCGAGCATATCGGAGATATTCTGGAAAGCGGTATCGACAGCTTAAAGATTGAGGGCCGGATGAAAACTGCGCTTTATGTTGCAACAGTTGCAAGAACTTACCGAAAGGCAATTGACGACTATATGGAGAGCCCTGAAAAGTATCAGGCAAATATGTCCTGGTATCAGGAGCAGATTTCCAACTGCACCTACCGTCAGTTTACCACAGGATTTTTCTACGGCAAGCCGGATGAAAATACACAGATTTACGATAACAATACCTACGAGAAGGAATACACCTATCTGGGATATGCAGAGGACGTAGATGAACGCGGCTTTGCGCAGATTACTCAGAGAAATAAATTCTCTGTAGGAGAGACCATCGAGATCATGAAACCCGACGGACAGAATCTTTCTGTCACAGTTCAGGGGATTTACAATGAAGACGGAGAAGCCCAGGAGAGTGCGCCTCATGCCCAGCAGAAGCTGTATATAGACCTGGGAACAGCCATTGACAGGTATGATCTTCTGAGAAGAGCAGAGGCTTAATAAAATGGAAACTTCTCCCCGGGATCTTCCGGGCCGGGAAGCCGGAATAGAGGAATTACAGCTCCCTTTCACCAAGGGAGCTTTTTTGTTACCCGGAACAGTCCGGAAAAATCGTACGGAGCTTTTGAATGGCGTTTTTTTCAATCCTGGAAACATAAGAACGGCTGATAGAAAGCTTTTCTGCAATCTCTCTCTGGGTCTGTTCCTCCTGACCGAAAAGCCCGTAGCGGCAGCACAGCACCTGATATTCCTTTTCTGTGAGAAGCTTTGGCATAGCGGCGAGAACAGCGATGGTATTGTCTCTGACTGTACAGTTTTCCACAACGTCAACAGGAGCGCTTTCGATCACATCCAGAAGGCTGATCTCATTGCCTTCCTTGTCTGTTCCGATAGGCTCGTAGAGGGACACCTCTCTGGAATGTTTCTTTTTGGTGCGGAAGAACATGAGGAGCTCATTTGCTATCCTCCCCTCAATGCGTTTTTGATGCACTGAGGGGATTAGTTTTTCCGGATGCAGCAGCAATTTCCGGATACTCGATTTCATCATCCTTTACACCAAACAGAATCACATGAGCATTTACGCCATCCCATACCACTTTTCGGACGATGGTGCGAATGGCAGCACGTTTCTGTTCGACAGTCATTTCGTCAATGCCATCCTTGAAGATCGTCAGAAACTGACGGAGCAAATCAAATTCAATATCACTAAGAGCGTGCTGTGAAGTCATACCCTCCAGTTCCTGAATATGCTGTTCAAGAGACCGGTATTCCCCATTCAGCTGCTCAATTCGTTTGGTTACATGAGCCTTGGCAGGGCTGTCACCCATATCTGCAAGGGAGTCTACCAGAGAATCGATTTTCTTCTCCGTTTCTGCTTTTTTCTTGCGCATATCATCCAATCGCTGGTCGCAGTCCATGCGATTGCCGGTATAAGATCTGCGGCTCTGTTCCAATTGTGCAATGAAAGTATCTTTATTCTCTGCAAGCATTTTGATCTGATCCATTACAGCCATATCTAAGGTATTGCCAAGTGCATTTTTATTATCGCACACAGAACGCTGGCTGCGCTCCTTCATTTTGCAGACATAGGTGTAGATCACCTTGCCATCCGCAGTTTTACGCTTGCTCATTTTGGGATACATACGCTCACCACAGCTGCAGAATAACAAGCCGGTAAGAAGAGCCTCATTACTGCGTGGCTTTCTGAAAGACTTGGACTTATTTCGTTCCAGAGACTCTTGAATCTGCACCCATACTTTGCCCGGAATCAGACCCGGATGCCTGCCGACGGATACAATCCATTCACTTGCAGGAAGGTATTTTGTAGATCTGCCTTTTTCCTGATCGGTACGGTTGTATGCCATAATGCCGTGCTTGTTGTCAAAAGCAGCTTTCTCAGAGAACAGGTCTGTTTCGTTTTGAATAAAGAAATTATAGGCATCTTCATCTGCAATCATATAAACCGGATTCTGCAGAATTGCTTTGATGGAAAAACGGGTGAAGAAATTGTTGTTCTTCGTTTTGATACCCTGTTTGATCAAAGCTGCTTCGGTCAATGTCAGAGAGTCTGTTTCAACATATAAGTCATAAATCATTCTGACAATATCTGCTTCTTCCGGTATCAGTTTCAGCTTACAGGCTTTTTTTGATTTGCCATCAATCGACACACTCTTGACTGCTTCGGAAGAATAACCGGTAGGAGTTGTACCGCCGAGCCAACGACCTGTTTTTGCCAGTTCATGCATATTATCACGGATACGTTCCGCGATGGTTTCACGCTCCAGCTGGGAGAAAACAGATGCAATGTACATCATGGCCCGTCCCATAGGGGTGCTTGTATCAAACTGCTCTTTAATGGAAACAAATGAAATATCCAGACGAGCCAGTTCTTCGATCAGACTGGCAAAGTCACTGATATTTCGGCTGATACGGTCAAGACGATAAACGATGATAGCTTTGAATTTATGCTTCTTGGCAGCATCCATCATTTTTTTGAAGTCCGGTCGGTTCAGATTCCCACCGGAGAAGCCTTCATCTTCATATACAATAACTTTATCTGCGGCTGCATCACCATAGTGTAAACGAATATATTCTTTACAAAGTTCTACCTGATTGCCGATGCTTTCGCCCTTTCCTGTGAACTTAGACTTACGGGAATAGATAGCTATGATATCTTCGTTTTTCCGCATTTTCACATCCTCCTTATGTTGAAAAAAGTGGGGATCTTCGGCGAATTATTTAGTTTTTCTCTTCTTTATTTCTGCTTTGACACTTGACAAAGCCTGTGTTAATCGTTGTTCAAATACCGTAGCCTTTATAATGGCAATACCTTCTGATTCATCGCCCAAAATTACCATAGAATCATTAGGCTTTATATCAAACACTTCTCTTGCTTTCTTGGGAATGACAATCTGTCCACGATCATTTATTTTTGCGGTGCCAAATATATGTTTTCCTCTTGGACCGGGAGACAGAACTGTGTTACCGATTTTTCCCTCAAATTTCACAAGAGCATCCAGGGTGGTATCGTACAATTCTGCCAACTTTAGACAACGTTCTATGTCTGGAATTGTTTCACCTTTTTCCCATTTTGCATATGCCTGTCTGGAAATACCGATTTTTTCTGCAACTTCCTCCTGAGAATATCCATTTATGTTTCGCAGCATTACAATATTATCATTCAGCATATTCCTCTAACCTTTCTTTCAAAAAACTGTTGACTGCATCCAAATAAATATCTTCATGAGAGCCATGTATATTGTGATCACTGTTTTCTGTTTCAACCAGCCTGCAGTTCTCACCGATGAAAGCAACAGCTCTGTCTGCTTGTTCTTTTGATGCGGCACAAAGATATACACCGTTTTCAGCAACATTTTCTCTGGCGTGTAAATAAACACATGGAATATCAATGTCAGAAAGCATTTTTTCGTGAGCAATTCCATTGTTCCACGTCAGATCATAAAAATGCTCTCCGTACAGCATATCATATTGGTCAACGTAATGAAAGACGGCAGTTATGCTGCTGGGTAAGAACATGATTTTAACTTCTTCAGTCGGATGCTTTTCTCGATACTTTTGCGCATAATTTGCCAGACCAGGCATCGCGTCTTTCATAAAAAGCTGCCCCCAATAGCAATGCCGCAGATAATACGCAGGCCAGCATTCGGTCTGCTGGGAGGAGATATATTCGTGTAACGGCTGATATGTATCAAGATAAGCAAAACTGGTTTCCCAGTTCTCACCCTGTGTAGAAAATACAGGAGGATCTTCCAATAGAACACCTTTTACCAGATTGCTGCCATAAGCAGCAACATACGCTGCAAGCAACGCACCATTGGAATGACCGCTAACAACAGTATCTTTTCCAATCACATTGTCAATAAACCATATTAGATCGTTACCATTTACATCCAAATAATAGAGTTCTTCTTCATGAGATGATTCTCCGTGGCCATACAAATCAACCGCATAGACATGCCATTTCTTATTCAGTTCCGGAATGACGGAAGCATAATTTTCCCAGGCAGCCATTTGTCCATGGATTAGCAGAAGAGCCGGTCCGTCTCCGTTAAGCTCACCATAGTTAATTGTATTTCCATTTGGAAGCATTATCTGCTTTTCCTGAACACCAAGTTTTTTTATTGCTTTCATATCCGTTTCCCACCAGTGTGTATTCTGATAACAGAATGCAACAGCAGCAACAGCTAAGATAAGGATAACCAATACCAGTATAATTCCGATTATTTTTAACATCTTTCCTACCATCCATTATATCCCCCGGGTAATCACTTGTATTTCATAGTAATTATATAGCTGGAGGTACACTTTTTCTACCAACCCAATCATACATATTTTTATGATTTTTGTTAGGTTTAATTGCGTCGAAATAAAGAGTGCTGCTTTTGTAAATCTGCGATATAACCTGCCCAAAGAGTGACCGATCAGAATAGGAGAGGTCATTCCTTCTGCCTTAAAAAGGATATGTAGATCATTTGCTATATCATACATGGTAAAATTTAAAGAAAAGCAGCCACACACTGAAGTGTATGACTGCAACAATAGATAATATTTATTTTTCCAAAATCTGCGGATCAAGAAGGAAATCATAAATGCTCACGGTCAGGATACCATAGTCATCATAATAGGGCTGCACAATATCTTTTGTAATAACAATCTTCTTGAAAGAATCATCAATCTTTCTGAATGGTCTGATTTCCTGGGTACGTTTCGTTTCATCCGGCAGCGAATATGCCGACTGGATATAGTATCTGGAGGAACCAAGGTTGCATACAAAATCTACTTCCAACTGTTTTCGCTTCACTTTACCGTCCTGATCTTTCTCAGCAATAGTAACAACACCGACATCTACACTATAACCACGCATACGTAATTCGTTGTAGATTACATTCTCCATAGAATGTGTCTGTTCAAACTGGCGGAAGTTAATTCTGGCATTACGAAGTCCAAGATCAGAGAAATAGTATTTCTTTGGAGTTTCAATATATGCTTTTCCCTTTATGTCATATCTTTGTGCAGATTCGATTAAGAAAGAATCCTCAAAAAAGTCCAGATATTTTTTTATTGTCTTAGAAGTTATTTTGGACTTCTTTACAGTTTTGAAAGTGTTCTTTAACTTTTCAGGATTTGTCAGAGAACCAATGGCAGAAGAAAGGATATTCAGCAGATCTTCCAGTTCTCCGATATTCTTGATACGATTACGTTTGAAAATATCCCTAATATATATTTCGCTGAACAAATTTTGCAATGCCGCAGCCTTGTCGCTGACACCTTCACGAAGAACAACAAGAGGAATACCGCCGTAGAGCATATATTCGGACAAACCCATATATTTATCTCCCTGATATACAGACATAAATTCTGCAAAACTCAGTGGATACATATGAACCTCATCTCCACGTCCGGCAAACTCTGTCACAATATCTTTAGACAGAAATTTTGCATTGCTTCCGGTTACGAACACATCCATATTGTCTTTTCGCAGATAACCGTTCAGCACAGATTCAAAGCAGTTCATCAGCTGTACTTCATCCAGAAGCAGATAGTACATACCATCCGCAGTAATTTTAGAACGAATATATGCCATGAATTTTTCCGGATCAACTCCGCGTTTTTCTTTTTCAATTTTGATAAGGTTTTCGCCTATCAAATACAAGTCATCAGCTGAGTCAAATGCAAAACGAATAATGTGATCAGCTTCAACACCCGATTCCAGTAGGTGATGATAGAAAATATTATTCAGCAGATAGGACTTTCCGCATCTGCGAATACCGGTAATCACCTTGATCAGTCCGTTGTTTTTTCGTTTGATCAATTTATCTAAGTAAAAATCTCTGCGAATTTCCATATAGCAGCCTCCTTAGGGAAGATTTTTGCAACTTAATACACTTTTCTATCCTAGATTATCATATCGATACTTTCAAATCAATATGTACAAGTAATTTTGGGGAAGATTTTTGTGATTTGATACATTTTTCTGTCCTATATCTATATTATATGCTTCGAGAGTTTATGTTATTCCGTATTGTAGTTTTGCGTGTACTTTAGTCTGCGCCGTTACAGAACGAAGTAAAGACCCGATTCAACAGGTGTATCTGATCAATTTGCTCCAATTATTTGAAGTGGGTAAACAAGCGTTGCATCGTGGGAATAGAGGACAACTTCTCTCTCATAGATTGAAATACCGAGGGAGGTGCGTGGTATCGCAAGAAAGAGTGCTCCAATCAATGTAATTGTCCATTATCCGAAAACCATAGAAGGGCAGTGTGAATTAGCAGAGCGTGTTGCCCGTGTCCACGCAGATATGGTCAATCAGCATATCAAAAAACTGAATTGTCCTTCCCATCAAAAGGTACAGCTGTTGGATGCGGTTATTAAATCCATATCTATAGAGAAAGCAGGTGAACAAACGTTGTAACGTTTGAACACCTGCTTTTTCTTCAAGTCAAGGCTCCCGCGATTTCCTTCGGATCATAGCCTGCATATCCAACTTCAAAGCCTATGTAATGTTCTTTTGATATACGGATCATTTCCGCGGCTTCTTTCTGCGTCAGTTTCATGGTTTGGAACCATAAACGCATCTGCGGGAGGATAGCATTTTCAATACAGCGGGCCGCATAGGTACAAAGTCTGGATGCTTTTTCTCCGTCAAAGGTGGAGATGGCTTTGATCAGTCCGATGGTTCCTATGGAGATCAAATCGTCTAATTCCTCATCTGTGTTCTGATATTTTTTTACGATATGTGCAACCAGCCGGAGATTTCGTTCAATCAGAATATTCTTGGCCTCCGGACTTCCTCTCTGGTATTGGAGAAGATATTCTTTTTCCTCAGATAAAGACAAAGGTTTCAGAAATGCCCTCAAAGTGATACCTCAAAGAGGAGTTTTATATAGTCTATGTGCAGGACGGGTTCTCTGTGCTTTTCCCAGTAAAACTATGGAAAGAAAAGAAGCTATGGCCGAAAATTTACTGATTATGATTAAAAGAGGTTGAAGAAGACCGAATGAGAAAAGTTTTTTGTATAGGATGAATAAAAAAGTTGCATAAAAATTAGGATAATCGCTGAAAAAATAAATTATACTGGACAAATAAGAGATTTGTTGTTATTATCTCTTTAGAAATTAAGTTTGTTATTACGTAATGGTAAGCAAGACTGTTTATAATATTCTATACGATTAGTGTAGTATTATAGGCGGTTTTTTTTATTTTTACAGAGATTTTGGATAAGGAAAGAGATTTATCTTATTCAAGGGAGGGGGAAAACTTGAAGATCGTTCGGGTTCTGAATACAAATGCAATTGTGTCAGCAGATGAAAAAGGCCGGGAAATTATTGTGACAGGTTCCGGAATCGGATTTAAAAAGAAAAAGGGCGAAAATCTGGATCCGCTGTTAGTTGATAAAACTTACTATCTGGAAAGCAAAGAAGACTGCAGCAGACTTCAGGAAGTTGTAAAAGAAATATCAGAAGAATACCTGGAAATTGCGGCACGTACTGTTGAACTTGTAAGAAACCGCTATCAGCTTAAGGTAAGGGATACTCTTTATGTTACATTGACAGATCATGTGAATTCTGCAGTACAGAGAATGGAAGAGGGAATTCCTCTTAAAAATATGATGAAACATGAGATCCGGAGATTTTATTCTTCAGAATATGAGGCAGGAGCTCAGGCTGTCAAATGGATTTTTGAAAAAACAGGAATAGATCTGGGGGATGATGAGGCTGCATTTATAGCTATGCATATTGTTTCTGCTGAATTTGAGATGGGAGAAAATGTAGATGTTCATAAGATTACTGAGCTGATTAATGCCATCCTTCAGATTGTAAGGATACATTTCAAAATAGAGTTTAATGAAAGCTCCGTGTCGTATGGAAGATTTCTGACACACCTTAAATTTTTTGCAACAAGAGTATTGGACAACACAGTGTATGAAGACAGTATGCAGGAAATTTATAAAGTGCTGGTAGAACAAAATCAGCAGGCATATTCAGGAGTGAAAAAGATATGTGATTTCATAAAACGGCAGTATGGATATGAACTGACAATCGATGAGGAACTTTATCTTTTGATTCATATAAAAAGAATATTGGATGAGCAGTAATAAAGATGCTCACAGGTTTGTTATTATTCAGTTAAGCAAGATCTGGCGAAAACAGATGGGGTGCCCGGGAATCCTTCATCTTTTTTCGGCAGGTCTTTTTTATTCGGTATTACCGAAAATAAAATTAAGAGGTGACAAAAATGGATTATGAAAGTGTTGCAAAAAAAATTCTGCAGCGTGTAGGTGGAAAGGAAAACGTGGTTAGTGTCATTCACTGTATGACTCGTCTTCGTTTTTCATTGAGGGACGAATCTATCGTAGATGATGATGCTGTAAAAAAGACAAAAGGCGTTATGGGCGTAATGAAAAAAGCAGGCCAGTATCAGATTATCATTGGAAATGATGTGGGAAATGTCTATGAGGAACTGTTAAAATTGGGGGATTTTTCAGATAAGCCTGTAAAGCATATTGAAAAGACTAAAGAGAAAAAGAATGTTTTTTCTATGCTGATGGATACGATATCCGGAATTATGACACCTGTTATTCCGGCAATCATAGGGGCGGCAATGATTAAGGTATTGCTGACGCTTCTTCCTATGCTTGGACTGTTAAACGCAGAAGGGCAGACTTACAGCCTCCTTAGTGTTATGGGCGATGGAGCTTTCTTCTTCATGCCGGTGCTGATTGCAATTTCCGCAGCAAAGAAATTTGAGACAAATACTTATTATGCGGCAAGTATTGCGCTTATTATGC
>DXXQ01000064.1 GCA_019416265.1 Clostridiales bacterium
GTGGTATATGCCAGCTTCTATTATATCTGTCAGGGCATTGAAACAAAGGTGCCTGCTCTGAGCTGGCTCTATGTATATAAAGACAGCACAGGAAAACTGATAATAGACAATGATGCGCAGCAGGATGCGGAAATCTCCGCCTATGTAGACAGGTTATCGGGAGATGAGGATGTGAAGAAGCTTCTTGCAGACGCAAACGATGAATATGACCAGGCCCAGGTTGACGATCCTGCACTTGCAGAATTTCTGGATGGTCTTGGGGAGGACGCAAGCATAGGCGGCGAGGAAAGCGGAACGATGTTTACTGCTTCAGATGCCTGCAATGTGCGTGCGACAGCGGATATTGAAGCTGAAGTTCTTGGCGTAATTTCAGCTGGGACACAGGTTGAATCGAAGGGCGTAGAAGGAGACTGGACTCAGATAGAGTATGAGGGACAGACCGGATATGTACACAGCAGCCTGTTGGAAGCAAATTGAATATGGTGAAAAAATCCCGAAAAGCAATTGCTGCTTTTCGGGATTTTTTTACTCCATTTCTCCGTATGGGATTCCGGGCTTTAAATCAATTCCCTTGATTTTGGCAAGCTCATGAATGGTTACCAGCTCATAGCCTTCCTCGATCAGCTTCGGGATCAGGATTTCCGCAGCGTCCACGGAAGTGCTGTAGATGTCGTGCATCAGAATAATAGAACCGTCTTTCACCTCATTCATAACAGTATCCACAGTCTGCTGTACATCCAGAGTCTTCCAGTCCAGCGTGTCGATGGACCACAAAATCATGGGAGTACCTACAGAAGCCTTCACATTGTCGTCGATGGATCCGTAGGGAGGGCGTACAACAGATGCGCCCTGACCTGTAAGTTCCAGCAGCGTCTGATCCACCCTTCCGATTTCAGACTGAATTTCAGCCAGAGATAAGGTGGTGAGATCTTTGTGGTCGTATGTATGATTGCCCAGCTCAAATCCAAGCTCTGCCATACGCTTCACCTCATCCGGGAAGCTGGCAATCTCTTTTCCGACCATAAAGAAAGTGGCTTTCGCCTTATTCTTCTCCAGACAGTCGAGAAGTCTTCCGGTAAAAGAACCCGGTCCGTCGTCAAAGGTCAGAGCAGCATATTTCTTTTCTTTCTCAGAAGAGCTGTTTTCACCTTCGGCTGTATCCTTTTTCTTTTGGCTGTTCTTTTTTTCTGAAGTTGTCTTTTCTTTTTTTTGCTGGGCGGAGGCTTTATAGCCCTTGAGAGAGCCGTCGCTGTTCAGTTCATAGGACTTTCCGTCCACCCGGACGGTTCCTGTCTGCATGATCCCGTCCAGATCAAAATAATAGCGTTTGCCGCCATCGTCCAGCCATCCTCTCTGCATGATCCCCTCAGCATTAAAGAAATAGCGCTTGCCGTCTGTATCTGTCAGCCAGCCTTGATACGGAACACCGTCTGTCATAAACAGCCAGTCGCTTCCCGATGCTGTCCACACTCCGCCGGAGGCTTCCGGAGAAATTTCCGAAGAGGCTTTCTCCTCTTTTTCTACGGGCGCTTCTGTGGGAGACGGCGCAGGGGTTTCCGTAACAGCAGGTTCATTTTTCTGGGAATTGTCTGTAGGCTGGTCGGTATCAGCTTTTGCGGAATCTTTGCGGGATTCTTCGGGCTTATCGGCTACGAACACTTCAGACATGCTGCTTCTGTCAAGCGGTGAGGGACTGGCAGAGGATTTGGTAAAAAGACCTCCGGCAATCACACACAGAAGAAGGGCAAGGAGCATTAAAGGTCTGCTTGTCCGCGTTTTACGGCCTGGCATATCGTTTCCCCCTTTGTTCAGTTCTTTGAAAATATGGCAGGAAGGTTTCTTCCTTTTGGCACCATATTCGTTCTTATCATACAATAATTGTCCGAAAAATACAAGAGAATTCCCCATTGCGGGAAAGCCGAAAAAATTATATAATAGACAAATGGACGAAAAAATCAGAATTAATAAATATTTAAGCGATGCAGGCGTCTGCTCCAGAAGAGAGGCAGACCGCCTGATTTTGGAAAAACGGGTCACAGTAAACGGACGCGGAGCCCAAAGCGGGGAAAAGATTTCCGGTACAGACTGTGTCTGCATAGACGGCATTCCTGTACAAAAAAATGAAAAAAAGGTTCTTCTTCTCTTCAACAAGCCCAGGGGGATCGTCTGCAGCACAAAGCAGCAGAGAGAGGAGATGACAGTTACGGAATATCTGAACTATCCTTTGCGGGTGTATCCTGTGGGACGCCTTGACAAGGATTCCCAGGGGCTTCTCCTTCTCACCAATGAGGGAGACCTGGTAAACCGTATCATGCGCGCGGGAAACCGCCATGAGAAAGAGTATCTGGTAACAGTAAATAAGCCGGTCAGCGAAGAGTTCCTCAAGGGCATGGAGAGGGGAGTTCCCATTCTGGATACGGTCACAAGACCCTGCTTTGCAGAGCGCACGGGAAAGAACAGCTTCCGTATCATCCTCACCCAGGGACTGAACCGCCAGATCCGCAGAATGTGTGAATATTTCGGATATCGTGTGCTCACACTGAAAAGAATACGGATCATGAATCTGACCCTGGATGGACTGGAGGAAGGAGCATACAGGGAAATCACAAAGAAGGAGTGGGAAACGCTTCAGAGGATGATCGCATCTTCCTCAAATGAAACAGTAATAGAAACAGGAGGCCGTCATGGAAACAGCAGCGTTAAAGCGAATGAAAGAGCTTGCCGAAAAACTGGACAAGGCAGCAAGAGAATACTATCAGAACGACAGAGAGATCATGAGCAATCTGGAGTACGACCGAATGTACGACGAGCTTCAGGCTCTGGAGGAGGAAACAGGAACCGTCCTGGCAAACAGCCCCACCATAAGCGTAGGGTATGAGGCTGTCGATCAGCTTCCCAAGGAGGAGCATGAAAGCCCTATGCTTTCTCTGGATAAGACTAAGGACAGGGAAGCGCTCCGCTCCTTTATGGGAGAGCATAAAACACTTCTTTCCTGGAAACTGGATGGCCTGACGATCGTTCTTACCTACGAAAACGGCCAGCTTCTAAAAGCCGTTACAAGGGGGAACGGCGTTGTGGGAGAGGTGATCACCAACAATGCGAGAGTCTTTAAAAATATCCCCCTCAGGATTCCGTTCCGGGGCCGGCTGATCCTTCGGGGTGAGGCGGTCATCACCTATTCGGATTTCGAAAAGATCAATGCCTCCATTGAGGATGCAGATGCCAAATACAAGAACCCGAGAAACCTGTGCAGCGGGTCAGTGCGCCAGCTTAACAATGAGGTCACAGCAGGTAGAAACGTGCGTTTTTACGCCTTTTCCCTTGTAAGTGCAGAGGGGGAGGATTTTCACAATTCTCACGAAGCTCAGTTCCTGTGGCTGAAAAAGCAGGGCTTCGATGTGGTAGAATACCGTGCCTGCACAGGAGAAACCATGGACGAAGCCATGGATTACTTTGCCCGGGCAGTCACTGAGAACGATTTTCCCTCCGACGGTCTGGTGGCTCTCTACGATGACATTGCCTATGGGGAATCTCTGGGCAGGACAGCCAAATTTCCCAGAAATGCTTTTGCTTTTAAATGGGCGGATGAGATGAGGGAAACCCGGCTTCTGGAAATAGAATGGAGCCCTTCCAGGACAGGACTGATCAATCCTGTGGCTATTTTTGAGCCGGTGGAGCTGGAGGGCACAACAGTGAGCCGTGCCAGTGTCCACAATGTCAGTATTCTCAAGGAGCTGGAGCTGGGCATCGGAGATACCATCAAGGTTTATAAGGCCAATATGATCATCCCCCAGATCGCGGAAAACCTTACCAGGAGCAGGAAGCTTGAAATCCCGAAACTCTGTCCTGCCTGCGGTCAGGAAGCGGCTGTCCGCAAAGAAAACGAGGTGGAATCCCTCTACTGCCTGAATCCGGACTGTCCGGCAAAAAAAATCAAGGCTTTTGCCCTTTTTGTAAGCAGAGACGCCATGAACATAGACGGCTTATCCGAGGCGACCCTGGAGAAGTTTATCGCCAGAGGCTTTATCCACGATTTCGGAGATATTTTTGAGATCGGAAAGCACAGGGAGGAAATCCTGGAAATGGATGGCTTTGGAGAGAAATCTTTCGAAAATCTGCTGGCAAGCCTTGAAAAAGCAAAAGAAACCACTCTTGCCAAAGTCATTTACAGTCTGGGAATCAGCAATATCGGGCTTGCAAACGCAAAGGTAATCTGCCGTCATTTCGACGACGACCTGGAAAAAATCCGCCATGCAGACGAGGAGGAGATCAGCGCCATCGACACCATCGGACCTGTCATTGCAAAGAATCTTGCGGATTATTTCAAAAAAGAAGAAAACAACAGGAAGCTGGATCATCTCCTTACCCATCTCCATCTGAAAAAAGAGGAAAAAGCAGGAGAGCAGATCTTTGCAGGGATGAATTTCGTTGTCACCGGAAGTGTGGAACACTTTGCAAACAGAGGGGAATTGAAGGAATATATTGAAGGGTTCGGGGGAAAGGTGACCGGTTCCGTAACAGGGAAAACCAATTACCTGATCAATAACGACATTTCTTCCAACTCTTCCAAAAATAAAAAAGCAAGGGAACTGGGAATTCCCATTCTTTCCGAGGAAGCGTTCCTGTCCCTTGTAAAAGAAAGAGAATAAATTAGGCCGCAAGAAAGGAAGGACTAGAGTATGCCGATTAAAATACAGGGCGATCTGCCCGTGAAGGAAATTCTGGAAAAAGAAAATATATTTGTCATGGATGAGACAAGAGCCCTCCATCAGGACATCCGTCCCATTCAGATCCTTATTTTGAATTTAATGCCATTAAAGGAGGAGACGGAGCTTCAGCTTCTCCGTTCTCTTTCCAATACTCCGCTTCAGGTGGACGTTACCTTTATGGCAGTGGAGAGCCATCAGTCAAAAAATACCTCCATGAGTCATCTGAACAAATTTTATCAGACCTTTTCTGAGCTAAAGGATCAGAAATACGATGGAATGATCATTACAGGAGCGCCTGTGGAGCAGATGGAATTTGAGGAGGTGGACTACTGGGAGGAGCTTGTACAGATCATGGACTGGACAAAGAGTCATGTCACCTCTACGATTTATCTGTGCTGGGCTGCCCAGGCAGGACTTTACCACCATTACGGCCTGAAAAAGAAGCCTTTGGATCACAAGATGTTCGGTCTTTTCTGGCATAAGGTCATGAACCGCAAGATTCCCCTTGTACGAGGGTTTGACGATATGTTCCTTGCCCCTCATTCCAGGCATACGGAGGTACCGATCGAGGACATCCATAATTGTAAGGAGCTTACTGTTCTTGCAGAGTCTGAGGAAGCAGGGCTCTTTCTTGCAATGGCAGACGGCGGACGGAAAATCTTTGTTATGGGTCACCCGGAATATGACCGCGTCACCTTAGACGGAGAGTATAAGCGCGATCTGAGCAAAAATCTCCCCATTGACATTCCGGAAAATTATTACAGAAACGACGATCCGGAAAACAGACCCCTTCTCATGTGGAGGGCTCACGCAAACAACCTTTATACCAACTGGTTAAATTATTATGTCTACCAGAGCACTCCGTTTGACCTTTACGGAACACCGGATTTTGATGAAATTTTATAAATGACAGAAAGCGCCTTCGCATATTTTATGAGAATTTTTCCATACTATTCTTATAAATTTACGGAGGTGTTTTTTTATGGAAGAGAAGGAAAAGAGAGACGAAAAAAGAGAAGAGCTTGAGAAAGAGGATATCCAGAATTCCCAGATAGAAGAGATGGGACAGGTGGTTCTGGACGGAAATAAAAAGAAACGGAAGGTGGAGCTTCTTACGATCATAGGAGAGGTGGAGGGCCACGAATCTGCGCCTTCCCACAGCAAGACGACCAAATATGAGCATGTTCTTCCCAAGCTTGCCATTGTGGAAGATGACGATGAGGTGGAGGGGCTTTTGATTCTTCTGAACACAGTGGGCGGAGATGTGGAGGCAGGTCTTGCCATTGCGGAAATGATCGCATCCTTGAGCATCCCCACGGTTTCCCTTGTTCTTGGAGGCGGCCATTCCATCGGCGTTCCCATGGCTGTTTCCTCGGATTATTCCTTTATTGTGCCCAGCGCTACAATGGTCATCCATCCGGTGAGACAAAACGGCATGTTTATCGGAGTGGCCCAGAGCTACCGCAATATGGAAAAGATCCAGGACCGGATCACCACCTTTATTTCCACTCATTCCGCCATCAGCCAGGAGCGGCTGGAGGAGCTGATGCTGGACACCACTCAGCTTGTCAAGGATGTGGGAACCATGCTTGAAGGGGAGGAGGCTGTAAAGGAGGGACTGATCAATGAGGTTGGAGGCATCCGCCAGGCGCTGTCAAAGCTCTACGCCCTCATCGAGGAAAGGGAATCGAAGCAGTAAATATACAAGAAACTGCTAAAAAAACAATTTTTTCATTGAATCTATGCAAATCTATGGTATAATATTACTGAAAATTTTCATTCTTATTAAATGGAAATAGGGAAAGAGAAAATAGCAGACACGTTTCTGCTCCCGCTTTTTTTGCATCTGCCGGGCGTGCCTGTTAAATATGAATACCAGGAGGATATTATGTATAAGATTCTGAAAGCAGAAAAACTTTCTGCAAACGTTTTTCTTATGGATGTGGAAGCCCCGCGTGTTGCGAAACATTGTCTGCCGGGTCAGTTCGTAATCGTAAAAATGGATGAAAAAGGCGAGAGAATCCCGCTTACCATCTGTGACTACGATGCAGAAAAAGGCACTGTAACAATCGTATTCCAGCCGGCTGGCGCATCTACCACCAGAATGGCTGAGTTAAAGGCAGGAGACTACTTTGAAGATTTCGTAGGACCGCTGGGACAGCCTTCCGAATTGGTGCATGAGGATATCGAAGAGTTAAAGAAGAAAAAAATCGTATTCGTAGCAGGCGGCGTCGGCACAGCTCCTGTTTACCCACAGGCGAAATGGCTTCACGAGCACGGCGTTACAGCAGACGTTATCGTGGGCGCTAAGACAAAAGACCTTCTGATCCTTGAAAAAGAGATGAGCGAAGTCAGCAACCTTTATGTGACAACAGACGACGGTTCCTATGTAAGAAAAGGTATGGGAACAGACGTACTCCGTGACCTTGTTGAGAACCAGGGCAAGAAGTATGACCTCTGTGTAGCCATCGGACCGATGATCATGATGAAATTCGTATGTCTTCTCACAAAAGAGCTGGGAATCCCGACAGTTGTCAGCATGAACCCGATCATGGTAGACGGAACAGGTATGTGCGGTGCATGCCGTCTTATCGTTGGCAACGAAGTGAAATTTGCCTGCGTAGACGGACCGGAGTTTGACGGACATCTCGTAGACTTTGACCTTGCGATGAAGAGACAGCAGATGTATAAGACAGAAGAGGGCCGTGAGCTCCTGAAGCTTCAGGAAGGCGATACCCATCATGGCGGATGTGGACACTGCGGAGGTGACGAATAATGGCAGATGCAAAAATGTTAACAAAAGTTCCTGTAAGAGAGCAGGATCCTCAGGTACGTGCAACAAACTTTGAAGAGGTTTGTCTTGGATATAACAAAGAGGAGGCAATGGAAGAAGCAAACCGCTGCCTTGGATGTAAAAAAGCGAAATGTGTAGAAGGATGTCCGGTTTCCATCAATATCCCGGCATTCATCCATGAAGTAAAAGAAGGAAACTTCGAAAAAGCATACCAGATCATCGGTGAGTCCAGCGCCCTTCCGGCAGTCTGCGGCCGTGTCTGTCCACAGGAGACACAGTGTGAAGGCAAATGTGTCCGCGGCGTGAAAGGCGAGGCAGTTTCCATCGGTAAACTGGAGCGTTTCGTAGCTGACTGGGCGAAAGAAAACGGAATCAAACCAATTCCGGCAGCAGAGAAAAACGGCAAAAAGGTTGCTGTTATCGGTTCCGGCCCTGCAGGTCTTACCTGTGCAGGAGACCTTGCAAAAATGGGATATGACGTAACAATTTTTGAAGCCCTTCACAAAGCGGGCGGCGTTCTTGTTTACGGTATTCCGGAGTTCCGTCTCCCGAAAGACAAGGTTGTTGCAGCAGAAGTTGAGAACGTAAAATCTCTTGGCGTTAAGATTGAGACAAACGTAATCATCGGAAAATCCGTAACTATTGACGAACTTCTGAAAGAAGAAGGCTTCGAGGCCGTATTCATCGGCTCCGGCGCAGGTCTTCCGATGTTCATGGGTATCCCGGGAGAGCAGGCAAACGGCGTATTCTCCGCAAACGAATACCTGACACGTAACAACCTGATGAAAGCCTTCCGCGAAGACTATGATACTCCGATCGCACACGGAAAGAAGGTTGCAGTTGTCGGCGGCGGTAACGTTGCTATGGATGCTGCAAGAACAGCTCTCCGTCTTGGCGCAGAGGTACATATCATTTACCGTCGTTCCGAAGCAGAGCTTCCGGCTCGTGCAGAGGAAGTGCATCATGCAAAAGAAGAAGGCGTACAGTTCGACCTTCTCTGCAATCCGGTTGAGATCCTTACAGATGATAAAGACTGGGTAACAGGCATTAAATGTATCCGTATGGAATTAGGCGAGCCGGATGCTTCCGGAAGAAGACGTCCTGTAGAGATTCCGGGATCAGAGTTTGTCATTGACGTTGATACAGTTATCATGTCCCTGGGAACTTCTCCGAACCCGCTGATCTCCTCTACAACCTACGGTCTTGATGTAAACAAGAGAAAATGTATTGTTGCAGACGAGGAATTCGGCAAGACCTCCAAAGAGGGCGTATATGCCGGCGGTGATGCTGTTACAGGCGCAGCTACTGTTATCCTTGCAATGGGTGCAGGTAAGGCAGGCGCGAGAGGTATCGATGAATATTTAAGAAATAAATAAGTTCTGAGACAAAAGCCTCTGTACCGAAAGTATTTCCGGTACAGGGGCTTTTTTGTAAATTAAACAAGAACGTTTGTTTTCCTGTGTTGTCAATTCCGGCCGCTTATGTTATAATAACTCTGAGGCGGTGGCTCTTTTTTGATCCGCGGACAGGATGAACAGATAAGAGGCTGCTGCACTAAATACAAAGGATATGATAATTATGTCAGTGATATACGGGATTTTATTAGCAATCATTCAGGGAATCACAGAATTCCTTCCAGTGAGCAGTTTCGGCCACCTGGTTGCCGCAGAGAAGCTGATGGGGATGGAGCGCAGTACAGGGCTTTTATTCGAAACCATGCTTCATCTTGGAACAGCAGCGGCGATCATTTTTCTCTTCCGCAGGGATTTATACAGGATCACAGAAGAGCTTCTCGGTATGATCATGGATATCATCGGAAACATCAACCTTTATATCCATAACAGAAAAACAGGGGAGTCTCTTGGCTATGCAAGAATCGTCCACGGTACATACCGCAAATTTACGGCGCTTCTTGTGGTTTCCATGATCCCTACCGTCCTTATCGGGTTTACGGCAAGGAGACTGGCGGGTATGGCGGCCGCATCACCGATTTTACCGGGAATCGGTTTTCTGCTTTCCGGTATTTTTCTGCTTGTGACAGATCTCAACAACTCAGGGGGAGACAAAGGACCCAGAGACGCCGGGTATGACAGCGCCATGTGGATCGGCATCTGTCAGGGCCTGGGGGTATTCCCGGGGGTATCAAGAATGGCACTCACCATCTGTGCGGCGCTTCTTTGCGGATACAGCCGTAAATTCGCTGTGAAGTTTTCCATTCTCATGAGCCTTCCGGCGATCATCGGAGCGTTCTTTTCCCAGCTTGGGCAGTTTGGGGCTCCGGACATGAGCATTGGTCTTGGATTCACCTATGTGTTCTGTACCCTTGTGGCAGGCGTTGTCTCTGTTCTTGTGATCCGTACCATGCACACCCTTGTTCTGAAAAAGAAATTCCGTATTTTTGCGTATTATTCCTTTCTGGCAGGTGTGATCGCTCTGGCAGTGAATTATCTTTAACCTTATCATACTGCCGACAGTCTGAAGGCTGTCGGCAGTATAAACGAAAAGGGATATCTGAATCAATAATTTAGGAGGGGAGCCTGGAAATGGCAGCATCGAAAACTAAAAAAAGAACGACATCAAAGAAGAGTACCAGTGCGAAAAAGCAGTCTGCATCCGGCGGATTTCAAAATGAGATCATCCTGCTGGTGATTCTGGCAGCCTGTATCATTCTCCTTGTGAGCAGCTTTGGCATGGGAGGCTTCGTGGGAGATGCTATCAGCAGCTTCAGCTTCGGAGCCATGGGACTGATGGCATATGTGTTCCCTGTTCTGCTTTTTATCGGATGTGCGTTTATACTTTCAAATAAAAAAAATCATCTGGCTTACAAAAAGCTGTTCGCCGGAGTGGTGCTCTTTATCTGTTTCTGCGGAATTGCACAGCTTTTGACAGAAGGTTATACAAAGAGTACGGAGCTTATGGATTATTATGCGCTCTGTTCTGATTACAGGACAGGAGGCGGAGTGATCGGAGGGGCAGTCTGCATCTCCATTACCTCCGCTTTCGGCATTGTAGGCGGCTATGTGATCATCGGGCTTGCAGTTCTTGTGTGCCTGATCATCATCACCCAGCATTCATTCCTTGATTTTGTTATGGGAATCGGGATGAAAATCTGCAATCTGGTGAAAGGCGGGCAGAAGCTTTATCAGGAAGGGAAGCCGGAACGGGATCTGAGAAAAGAAGTCCGGACACAGCAGAGACGCCAGCTTAAGGAAGAACGACGGGCAGAAAGAATCCGTCAGCTTGAGATGGAGCTTGCCCAGGAGGATGAGGAAGCCCCTGCAGGGCAGAGCCAGGAGGAGTTTTTCCTGGATCCCAGACAGGCCCGGAGAAAAACCTTTTCTCTTGACGGAACAGACCTTACAGCTTCCCAAAATACAGACAAAGCCTCCGGCAAAAAGAAAACCAGAAAGCGCAAAGCCTCTGTGGAAGCTGAAAAAGCAGAAGCTCAGGAGGAAGAGCTTTCTGAAAAAACGCCTTCCGGGGCTCCACAGGCTCCGGAATTTGAGATTCACCGTTCGGAACCCCTGCCGGATCTGACCCGGGACGAAGAGGAGGATCCTTATGACGACCCGGTCAAACCGGCAAATGCCATGGAGGAGGAAATCCCTTTTCCCGAGAGCAAGGAGGGGAAAACAGCTTCCAAAAATCCAAAGTCTTCCCCTGCTGAAATCCAGAACGGGATCATAAATATCCAGCATGAGATCACAAAGCAGGAACCTGCTGTAAAAAAAGAATATAAATTTCCGCCGTTAAATCTTCTGAAAAAGGGCAGCGGGAAATCCCAGGGGGATTCTGACGCGCATTTGAGAAAAACTGCCCAGAAGCTTCAGGAGGTGCTTTTTAATTTCGGCGTAAACGTAACGGTTACCAATGTAAGCTGCGGCCCTACTGTTACCCGGTATGAGCTTCAGCCGGAGATGGGTGTAAAGGTAAGTAAGATCGTCAGCCTTGCAGACGACATCAAGCTGAACCTTGCAACACCGGATATCCGTATTGAGGCGCCGATCCCCGGAAAGGCAGCCGTGGGCATCGAGGTGCCGAATAAGGAGAACAGCGCGGTTATGCTCCGCGACCTTCTTCAGTCGGACGAATTCCGCAACGCGAAATCAAAGCTTGCCTTTGCGGCGGGCAAGGATATTGCAGGGAAGCCTGTGGTAACAGATATTGCAAAAATGCCCCATCTCCTTATTGCAGGAGCTACCGGCTCAGGTAAATCCGTCTGCATCAATACTCTGATCATGAGTATTTTATATAAGGCCACACCGGACGAGGTCAAGCTTATCATGATTGACCCCAAGGTAGTGGAATTAAGCGTATATAACGGGATTCCCCATCTCTTTATCCCGGTTGTCACAGATCCGAAGAAAGCGGCGGGGGCGCTGAACTGGGCTGTTTCCGAGATGACTACCCGCTATAACACCTTTGCGGAATACGGTGTCCGTAATCTCACGGAATATAACAAAAAAATATCCGCCATTCCGGTTGCGGAGGGAGAGACTGCTCCCGAAAAAATGCCGCAGATCGTCATTATCGTAGATGAGCTTGCAGACCTTATGATGGTTGCCCCGGGAGAGGTGGAGGATGCCATCTGCCGTCTGGCACAGCTTGCCCGTGCGGCAGGGATCCATCTGATCATCGCTACCCAGCGTCCCTCTGTTAACGTCATCACCGGACTGATCAAGGCGAATATGCCTTCCAGAATTGCATTTTCCGTATCTTCCGGCGTGGACTCCCGTACGATCCTGGATATGAACGGTGCGGAGAAGCTTCTGGGAAAAGGAGATATGCTGTTTTATCCCCAGGGGTATCAGAAGCCTGCCAGACTTCAGGGAGCCTTTGTATCCGATGAGGAGGTCAGCAGCGTAGTGGAATTCCTCGCAAACAAAAATCCTGCAGTGACTTATAATCAGCAGATCGAGCAGCAGGTCAACAGTCCCTTAAGCGGCGGTGCAGGAGGAGAGGAGCGTGACATCTACTTTGCAGATGCCGGCAAATTTATCGTGGAAAAAGAAAAGGCATCCATCGGCATGCTCCAGAGAGCCTTTAAGATCGGTTTCAACCGTGCGGCAAGAATCATGGATCAGCTCTGCGATGCAGGTGTCGTAGGGCCGGAAGAGGGGACCAAGCCGAGAAAGGTTCTCATGACCATGGAGGAATTCGAAAATTACATCGAAGAAGCTTTATAAAAATATAAAATAAAAACATAAAACAAAAACAGAATGGATAGAAGAAAGGACTGCCTATGCTATGAAGTGTCCGAAGTGTCATAAAGAAGTGGAACGCGGTTCTTTATACTGTCCCAATTGTCTTACGGAAATTCCCTGGGTGAAGGAGTTTGATTCTGTGGAAACCCAGCTTGAAAAGAAGAGACAGATTATGGAAGCGGAACGGGAAACAGGGAAACTGACACAGTTGGGAGAGAAACTGCGTACAAACAGAAAAAAGCTCCTCTTTTTTACAATCCTTGGGGCTATACTCATTGGAGGTTTCTGTTACAGACAGCTCCATACCTTTTCTGCTTTATATACAAAAGCTGAGAAAGCCTACCGTAAAGGAGCATACAGCCGCGCCATGGGCGCTGTAGAGGAAGCCCTGGAAAAGAAACCGGGGAACTTATCTGCGAATCTTCTCTTTGCCAGTCTCCTGAAGCAGGAGGGAGACATAGAATCTGCCATCCTTGTTCTTAAGCCAATGGTGAGCATATATCCGGACAGTGTGGAAGCGGCTTCCATGCTGGTGAAATACCTGGCGGCTGAACACCGGACAGGGGAAATCAGGATTTTTCTGAAATCTGTAACGAATCAGGAGATTCTGGATGCATGCAAAGACTATATCTGCGAAAAGCCTGCCCCCAGTCTTGAACCGGGAGTTTATACCACTCCCCAGACTTTGGAGCTGCTTGCAGATTACGATAGAATCTATTACACTCTGGACGGCAGTATGCCGAATCAGAACAGCGCTTTGTATGCCGGTCCCATCGCCATCGGAGAGGGGACGACCCGGCTCAATGCGTTCGGAATTAATAAAAACAATATTTCCAGCGACATTCTTTCCGCTGAATATGTGATCGTCCTGAAAAGTCCGGACAAGCCCAGGATTACGCCGGAAGCAGGGATTTACAGAAAAAAGACAAAAATAAAAATAGAGGTGCCGGATGGGTGCAGGGCTTACTATGCCTTTGACGATGCGCATCCCACAACTGCAAGCACCGAATACAGAACTCCGGTTATCCTTCCACAGGGTTCCCATACGTTCTATGCGATTCTGGAAGCTCCCAACGGAAAGGTGAGTCCGGTAGCCAGCCAGGAATACTATCTGGAGTATTAGTTGTCAATAAATATATTATGTAAAGGAGAATAACCATGGTAAAACATATTGTAATGTGGTCTTTTAAAGAAGAAATTCCAATGGAAGAAAGAGAAGCGGACAAGGCAAGGATCAAAGAAGGTCTGGAAGGTCTTGTGGGAATCGTTCCGGGACTTTTAAGCGCCCGTGTGGTAACTGATTTGATCAGCTCCAGCACCCATGATTTCTGCCTGATTACGGAGTTTGATACACCGGAGGCTCTTGCCGCATACAAAGACAATCCGGATCATGTAAAAGTAGCCTCTTTTGTGAGAAGCGTAACCTGCAATCGTGCGGCTCTGGATTATACAGAATAATGGAAATTAAGATTCTCAGCGTAGGAAAAATTAAAGAAAAATATCTGACAGCAGGAATCGCGGAGTATGCCAAGCGTCTCAGCCGTTACTGTAAGCTGACCTTCTGTCAGGTGGCAGATGAAAAAACGCCGGATAAGG
This sequence comes from Clostridiales bacterium, assembly GCA_019416265.1. Lineage (GTDB taxonomy): Bacteria > Bacillota > Clostridia > Lachnospirales > Lachnospiraceae > Blautia_A. Next base: position 14,304 of record DXXQ01000064.1, read on the forward strand.
CATCGGAAGCTCTGAATCTTCAGATCAAGGAAATCGAAGGCGACCGGCTGATGAAGCATATCCGTGAACAGGATTATGTGATCGCCCTTGCCATCGACGGAGAGATGCTGGATTCCGTGGAGTTATCCCGCAAAATTGATTCTCTGGGAATTTCCGGAAACAGCTCCATTGCTTTTGTCATCGGCGGTTCTCTTGGATTAAGTGACAAGATATTAAAGCGTGCAGACTATAAGCTGAGCTTTTCCAGAATGACCTTTCCTCATCAACTGATGCAGATGATCCTTCTGGAACAGATCTACCGTGCCTACCGGATCATAAATCATGAACCCTACCATAAATAAGACCCTGGTATAAAGAAGAAGGGTGGGCCTGGAAGAAGCTTCATCAGGACAGATTTTCGTGAACAGAACAAAAGAAACAGAGGTATCAGAGCAGTATGAACATAGAAAAATTCGATGAATTTATTTCCCAGTATCCGATTTATGAATACCGGATTTTAGATACGAAGGATATTTTTGCAAGAGAACGGGTGCGCATTATCTGTCAGACAGAGTGCCAGAGATATGGCTCTACCTGGGCCTGTCCGCCTGCAGTAGGCACTTTGGAGGAATGTGAGGCAAAGATAAAAAGCTATACAAAGGCTGTTTTCTTTTCCAGTGTGGCAGAGGTTTCCGATGTCCTGAATATGGAAGAGATGCTTGCCACAAGACAGGCTCATGAAGAGCTGACAACAGAAGTGGGCAATTTCCTCAAAGACCAGGGACATGAGATCTATATTCTCTCCACAGAGTCCTGTGACATCTGTGAAACCTGCAGCTATAAAGAAGGAAAGCCCTGCCGCCATCCGGAGCGAATGCACCCCTGTCTGGAAAGTCACGGCGTTGTGGCAAACGAAATCGTGGAACGGGAAGCTATGGAATACAATATCGGCGGGAATACGATCCTGTGGTTTTCTATGGTGCTTTACCGTTAGCAGCCAGTCAAAGACGACGGAATTCTATGAATAACGTATAGAATCCACCTCCCCGGCATAGAATACAAACAAAAGCCGGGGAGATTTTTTATGAAAAAGTGGGAACAATGGAAAGAAAATGCTGTGACCGGTCTGGAGGTCCCGCCTGATCTGGCATACGGCGATGCTGTCGTAACCATCACAGGATCGGGGAGGGTATTTGTGGAGAATTATCGCTGCATTTCAAAATACAGTCCCACGGAAATCGTGATCCTCACCCCCCGGGGAAAGGTTACCATCTGCGGAAAATGTCTGGAAATCCCCTGGTATACTCCGGATGAAATGCTGGTAAAAGGCTGCATTTCCGGAATCTTTCCTCAGAGATGCTGAATTCTCAATGATTGAAAAATTTCTCAGATTTCTGCGTGGATATGTTCAAATTTGCGTCAGCGGCGGACAGCTGGAACGGTTTTTAAACCTGTGCAAAAGCCGCCGGATATCCCTTGAAAAAATCTGCAGCCGTGAAGGAGACAGGATCACAGCTTTTTTGACTCTGAAGGATTTTTTTCTCCTTCGTCCGGTGCGAAGCAAATCCAAAGTACATATCTGTGTTTTGAAAAAACGTGGTCTGCCCTTCTTTTTTTACAGAAATAAAAAAAGAAAGGCTTTTTTTCTTGGGATTTTGGCGGCATTTCTCTTAATGCTGCTGCTTTCCGGACGAATCTGGAATATCCATGTGGAAGGAAATAAAAGAAATTCTACTCCCGAAATTCTCACATTTCTTGAAAAAGAAGGAATTACTCATGGAATGGCAAAAAATAAGATCGACTGCGGAGAAATCGCCTCTCTGGTGCGCCGGAACTACCAGGATATCGCCTGGGTTTCCGTCCGTATACAGGGAACAAGGCTGCTTTTGACTGTTCAGGAAGGGATCCTGACAGAGGAGGCGGAGGAAGGAGAGGCTCCCTGTAATCTGTCTGCTGACAGGTCGGGAACCATTGTAAAAATGATCACCCGCCAGGGAATTCCCCTTGTTCATCCCGGCGATACCTGTAAAGAAGGCGACCTTCTCGTTTCAGGGGAGCTTTCCATTATGAATGACAGTCAGGAAGTCGTCCGCTACGCCTATGTAAAAGCAGATGCAGATATCTGGGTTCAATATACCTGTGCCTATCACAAAAAGTTTCCGCTGAAACATCAGACAGAAATTCCGACAGGGCAGAAAAAATACGGGGTTTCTCTGTCCCTTGGAAGAACTTATCTGGAAGCATATCCCGCTTTGGGGAAGGGCTGGAGACGGGAAGAAGAAGTGATTCCTCTTCGCATTACAGAGAATTTTTTCCTTCCCATCGTACTGGGAAAAGCCGTTTACCGAGAATATACTCCAAAAACCTCTGTATACACGAAAGAGGAGGCAGAGGCTCTGGCTTTCCGGCAGCTTCATCTTTATGAGGAAAAAATCCTGGCAAAGGGCGCCGAAATAATCGGAAATAATGTCTCCGTAAAGGTGACGGATACAGATTGTATTTCAGAGGGGAGCCTGACGATTATAGAAAAATCCGGCAGGGAAACCCCTGTCACAACGAAGGAGGTTCCCCGTTAAGGAGAATGATCCGAAAGAGGGTATGAACTTTTTTTCAGGAAAAACTGCCATGGGATAAGGCAGACTCCTGTTTTGTAAAAACTGCGAGTTCTGTCTTATCCTTTGCATTGTAAAAAGAAATAATTCCCATATTTCCGATCAAATCAAAAGCCAATTCTGCACAGGAGCTGAAATCTTCGGGCAGAACCGATTGATTCCCCTGAAGATAGACCATAAGCTCATAGGGCTGTTTTTCGGTTTGAAGCTCTATGGAAGAATAGCGATATTCCTTAGGATAAGGAAGATTCTGCGCGATGAAAGACACACGAACCGAATCACCAAGGTAATCTGACCGATAATTCTCTAAATCATTGTGGAATACGGTTTTGCGGGAAGGAGAGAGCAGTCCTTTGAGGTATCCGTCGTCTGTGGGATTTGTCAGAAGGCAGATGGCAGCAAGGATGCAGATAAGGACAGCCGGACATACAGTCTGCCAGCCCGGCTGTTTATAATACAGCACAGCCCTGACCCGTGTCTTTACTCCAACCTCCCCAAATGCCAGGGGACAGGAAATAATTTTTCGGCGGGAAAGGCTGCATCGGACAAGGGCCTGAGTATAGTCAGCTCTTTTTTCTGAATTCAGGTTCCGGATCACTTTTTCATCGCAGGCAAGCTCGATGTCACGACAAAGAAGGGCAAAGGCCAGCCACATCAGAGGATTAAACCAGTGAACGGTCAACAAGAGAAAAGCTGCCGGTTTCCACCAGTGGTCTTTGCGGCAGATATGCGCTTTTTCGTGGGCGATAACATATTCCAGATCCTGCGCATCCAACTGGCAGGGAAGATAAATTTTGGGCTTTACAAGTCCCAGTACAAAGGGAGCGCTTATTTTTTCACTCTGAAAAATCTGTTCTTTGTACCGCACTGCCGTGGCAAGATTTCTGTACAGCCTCCAAAGACTGAAAGCCCCATAGAAGAGTATTACAAGCATTCCCAAAATCCAGATCATTTCAAAAACGGGGATCCATATCTGAAGCGGGTTGGCACTTTCGCCGGTTTTCGGCGTGAAGGTCTTCTGAAGGAGAGGATTGACTGCTGTGTTAAGGGCATTGATTCCGCTGTCAATGGCAGGAGAGCTATCCATTTCAATATCCATTGGAATGGTTTCTGCGCTTGGGATCAGGCTCCATACACTCTCCATGGAAAACGGACAAAGGAGTCTTATGGCAACAATCCCCCAAAGGAGAACACGGATCCATTTAGGGGATTTTTTCAAAAGAAAGCGCAGCATCAGCACAGCCAATATCATCCAGCCAGCAGATATGCTCACGTTAACTGTTTTTAAAAAAACTTCTTTCATCAGGAACCTCCTTTCCGGATGCGGTCGATCATATCCTGAATCTCGTCAAGTTCTGTTTCGGTCATGTTTCTTCGTTTCGTAAATGCGGCAAGAAAGGCGGGCAGCGAACCTTCAAATTTTTTCTCAACCAGTTCATCGATTTCGTATGCCTGTGCTTCGTCTTTGGAAATCAGAGAAGTGATCCGGCCATTCTCATTTTTTAGTATTCCCCGTTCTCCAAGACGTTTGATGACTGTATAGGTTGTGGTTCGCTTCCAGCCAAGCTGTTCCTGACACAGCTTTACCAGAGCAACAGAGGTAGTGGGTTCGTGCTCCCATAAAATCAGGCAAAAACGGTATTCGCTTTCATGGATCTTCGGAATTTCCATTTCATATCCCTCCTTGTCTAATACTGTAGACTATAGTTTTAGTCTACACTGTTAGACAGAAAAAGTCAATCCTGTTTTGGAAAAAAATAAGCCTGTCTATAAAGGGTGTCTGAAAAAGATTTCCCACAGTATAGAGGAAATATATTTCAAACAGGCTCTATAGACAGGCTCTGTCTTTACAGTTCAGTTTTTGGTATAGATGGTGCGCCGGATCATACCGGTGATTCCAAGACAATCGTAATCGTGGCGGATCATGGCGGCAATGATCAGCGAAAAAATAATCTCCACAAATTTCTGAGGAGTAAATTCATCGTCGAAAGCAAAAGAGGAGACATTGGGATCGTGAAGGAGTACCTGATACAGCCCTTCGCTGATGTGCTTCCAGGATTCTTGCATAAGCTGTTGCCCGTTTCCCTTTTCTTCTCCCATAAAAATCACGGAATGAAAGGCAAAAAAGCCCGGATATCGCTCCTCGCCTTTTTTCATACTGTCAAAAGCCCATTCCACGCAACGGATGAAGCTGTCAAAAACAGCAGGGTTTTCCGGAAAATGAAAAATATCATGCCATACGCTTTCTACAGTTGCAGTGATCAGATCGGATTTATTGCGAAAATAATTATAGATGGAACCTACGGAAATATTACATTCCTTTGCCACAGTTCGTATGTTCAGCGCGTTCCATCCCTGTTTCCGGATTAATTCCCTGCTGACACACAGGATTTCCTCTTTCGATGTAACAATGGTATTCATTTTCATCTTCCTCCCGTATTGTGAATGAACAAAGTTCATTATACGGGAATCTCAGAATTTGTCAAGTATTTGAAGGCTCTCCGATCTGTACCATATGGAAGCCTTCCCCATGTACCTCGTTCGACTCCAGTATGATAAGGAAGGACTGGGGATCTGCTTCCTTCACAGCCTGCTGTACCTGAAACATTTCTTTGTTGCTGCAGGCGCACATTACCACCTGTTTCTTTTCCCCGCAGTAGCCTCCGTAAGCGCTGAGAATGGTACTGCCGCGCTGGCAGCAGTTGTCAATGACCTGGCAGATTTCAGAACCGTGCTCTGTGACGACGAGAGCCAGCTTGCCGGAATTAATTCCGTACATAAGCTTATCCACTGCTACTGCAAAAATATAATTTACAACCATTCCGTAAATGACGCCGTCCACATCGCGGAACAGGATGCCGCCCACAAGGATGATTCCCACATCAGACCAGAAGGCGATTTTTCCCAGAGAGAGATGGGGCTTGATAGCCTTGACAGCCATGATCACAAAGTCGGAGCCTCCGGTTGAGGAGTTTTTGGAATAAATCAGCGCGTATCCGATTCCTCCAAATACACCGGTACAAAGAGCTGCCAAAAGTCTGCTTCCCTCATAAACAGGAAACAGGGGAGACACATAGTCGATCAACACAGAAGATAACACCATACAGCGGATGGAGCTGATGAAAAATTTTCTTCCGAGAAGCCGGTAACATAAAATTGCTACAGGAATATTTAACAGGATTGTTGAAAGACCGATAGGAATATTCCATAAGCGATACAGGATGATGGAAATACCGGAAAATCCGGTCATTGGGAATTTCGCCTGAACTGCAAAATTATAAATGCCGATTGCAATAAATACACTTCCCAGCAATTCCCATAAAATCTGGATAGAAAACTTTTTTACATTGTCAAAAGAAAAACAGGTTTTCATTCCGTTTATACCTCCGTATATATTTTTATTTTGAAAAACAAAAAAACGCAAACGTATTATAAATAAATATAATACGCTTGCGCTCTTAGATTATTAGAATATCATTTTTTCGGTACAATGTCAAGAAAAAACAAGGAAAAAGCAGAATGAAACTTAAATGAAATGAGAAACAAGGTTTTAGCCTATA
>DXXQ01000065.1 GCA_019416265.1 Clostridiales bacterium
CAGATAGAAATATCAAAGTCCCACACAGCCTTTAAAAGCTCAGCCATGGACATATCTGTAAACCGTCTTTTAAAACGCTGATGTCCCTGCAGGGCAAAAATGAGTTTCAGGTTTTTTCTTTTCATCCGGTTGTTCAGGAAACCATAATAACGGATCTTCTGGAAACCGGACGGAAGCACATGCATCAGGTATCTCCGAATGAATTCTGTATGCGCCAGAGTGATCTGGCGCTTGGGCTCGCCGGGCTTTTTCCCCCTGGCAGAGAACGTGACCTCCTTTTCCGTGACGGAAAGGATACGTCTGTTGGAAATGGCGATCTTATGGGTGTATCTTCCAAGGTATTCAATCGCATTTCCAAAGCCGTTAAAGGTTTCTTTTATGTAAGGACACCAGTCCTTTTCATAAAGTTTATCTTTCCATTTCTTCCATTCATATGAATCCTGCAATCTTTCACAGGATGAGGAAAGATCCAGCTTATTATCCTCGTAGAGGGTGTTGAGCAGGGAAAGGTATTTGCCTTTGAACTTATCGCGGAGAACATATACGGGGATGAAAAATTTACCGGCAGACTTTCGGATCTTATGCTCCCTGGTAAGACCACCGCCCGAAATGATACAGTGCATATGCACATGGTAACCGATCTCCTGGTTCCATGTATGGAGTACCTGGATGATGCCGGGTGCTGCACCGAGATACTTTTTGTCAGAAGACAGTTCAAGAAGTGTTTCGGCACAGCATCTGTGAAGAAGCCCGTACAGAAGCTTCTGGTTACGATAAATAAGCGGGTTTAACTCATGTGGCAGGGTGAAGACCACATGAAAATACGGTGTATCGATGACTTCTTCCCTGCGTTTATCCACCCAGACTTCTTTTAAGACAGCCTGGCAGTTTGGGCAGTTCCGGTTACGGCAGGAATTATTGTGGAATTGCGTATGTCCGCACTCGGTACACTGGCTGGCATTGGCTCCAAGGGCGCCGGATTTACAACGGATGACAGCGAGGGAGGCTTTTTTCTGGATGTCAGAAACAGGGTGCCCGGAAGAAAGAAAAGAGTCAAAAGAACACTGCCAGATCTTCTGGATCTTGAGATCACTCATAAAGCCCACCTGCCATTCTGTCAAAAGGATTGGAAGAAGCCATCAGGGCATTTGATGCCAGATGTACGTATATAACCGTGGAAGAAACAGACCGGTGTCCCATGAGAGCTTTCAAAGTGAGCAGGTCGGTCCCGTCTTCATAATGGTAGGTGGCAAAAGCATGGCGGAATGTGTGACAGGTAAAACGGTGCTCCCATCCGAGCTCTTTTTCGTGTGCAAGGATAAAGCTGGGGATACGCTGGTGGTCGATGGGCTTGTCCGGGTTTTTCTTCTGTGGAAAGAGCCAGTCTTTCGGCCGGGAACCAGCCGGGAATGAATACCAGTACCGGAGGATGATCTCCCAGACGTTATCAGAAAGAGGTACGTACCGGTCAGAGCGGTTCTTGGAAGCACGTATATGAATACGTTTTCTGGAATGTTCAATGTCAGAGCATTTCAGATGACGTACCTCGCCCACCCGCAGCCCGGAAGAAAACATAAGGCAGAGTATGGTCTTAAACTTTATGTCAGAAATGGAAAACAGGAATGTTTTCATTTCTTCACGTGAAGGGATAAAAGGGGTATAAGAGTCAAATTTTCTGAAAGGGAGCTGATAGGGATCCCAGGGCTTATGGAGGACATAAAGTGTAAAAAATCTCAGCTGTGAGATGCAGGCATTTATCGTACGGTCAGAAAGATCTCTTGTGTTCTGGATCCAAAAGATAAAGTCCCGCATCTGCTGCCATGATGCATCTTCCGGTGCAGTCAGACCGTTGTCGGAAAGGTACTGCAGATAAGCGGAGATATATGTAGAATACGAAGTAATGGTATGGTCAGTAAGACCGCGCAGGGAAAGCATCTCCCTGAAAGAAGATAAATATTTGTCCATAAGGAACCTCCTGTAAATGAAATAAGATTGATCTAGAGTCAGGATATTTCAAAACAGGTGGTGGACGGATAAAAAAGTAAAATATGTACTTGTTGAGTTTAAAAATCCATGATAACATAAGCATAGCAGTTGGCGATATAGGTTGATTGGTGTGTGTGGTAACTCAACAATACAACATATATTCAAAAACTGCTATTTTTTTATGAAAAAAGTAGTGAAAACACGTACTTAGGACTAGCCGTCGCGCTAGCGACTTGGTACAATTTAGAGAAGTCGGTGATTACTTGCAGAAATTGCAGTCGTAATCTCCGACTTTATTTTTTTCTGATCCAGGAAACGCATAGTTCAGGAAGTATAACAATCTGGAAGAAGAACTCGTCCGGTGGCACTAGGTTTTCCTCAAATAAACTTTGTATGCCTGCAATGGCTCCTCTCCGGCGCTAGGAAGAGCGCTGATGCAGGAAATGCAACAATGGGGAAATCCTCCATGCAACTTTGAGACAGTCAATCTGCATTTTTGAGGAAAAAGTGCTTGCAAAAAACACCGGTTCCGTCTGGATTGTGCTTTTCCTTTCTTCTCTTGATTACATCTACTTAGCTATGAGCTGCCTTATTGATAAAGAGCGCTGTACTACACCAATTTCTACACCATTTCCGCATAAATTGATGAATTAAGACACTCCCAGATAAAAACATCAATGCCGCAGAATCCTTGAAAATAAGGCTCTGCGGCATTTGATAACACAAGACAAAAACCAATCGCAACTAACAAGAGGTGAGTGCTAACTTTTTTTCAATATTTTATAATATACCCTTTGAAATTTCCGGTAAATAATGGTATACTCTTTTTATAAAAAGAGACCTTTTTAATCAGTTTTCCAAAGAAAGTGAGGCGCGTCTATGAACGAATATGAAGTTTTTGTTGAAGAAATCAATCCCTGCGGCGGCGAGCAGCATCGCAAAAAATCCGTTCTTGAAGTAGAAGCCGAAAGTCCGGAAGCTTATGTAAAAGAAAACGGAAGGTTCCCCATTATGGAGAAAATCGACTCTCCCAATGGAGATGTCGTAATTACTACAGGTGACGGAAAGGGTTATCTTGTACGCTATACTTTTACAAAATAAGATGATCCCCCAAGCCTCCGGTTCCTGATTTTCAGGAATCGGAGGTTTTTTGTGACTTTATCACTGACTCTCCCCTTTGTTTCCGGTATACTGAGTCTTAAGACAACAGGAAAGTCCCTTGTGTGTGAAACACCGGAAATAAAAAATTTGAAGGACTTTCCCCATACATATACAGGAGGTTTTATTTTGGAAACAAAAATCAGGAAAAAACGGAAAGCATTTGTAAACAGCGAGGACTGTGTGGCCTGTGGCTGCTGCGTTAAAGTCTGTCCCAAACAGGCTATTTCCATATGGAAAGGAATTTTGGCAAAGGTAAATATGGAAACCTGTATCGGATGCGGTAAATGCGCAAAAGAATGTCCTGCATCAGTAATCGCCATCAAGGAGGTACAGCCATGAAAAAACACTGGTACGATTATCTCTGGATTCTGTCCCTGACCTATCTGATTCTTGGATTTTTTAATATCCTTTTTGCATGGCTGGGACTGCTTTGTTTCTTTATCCCTCTCCTCATTTCCATAATCAAAGGAAGTAAAGGTTACTGTAATCGCTATTGTGGAAGAGGACAGTTATTCAGTCTTCTGGGCGGCCGTTTCGGTCTTTCCAGAAAAAAGGATATTCCGAAATGGATGAAAAGCAAATGGTTCCGCTACGGATTTTTGATTTTCTTTTTTGTTATGTTTTTCCAGATGCTCTGGAATACCTGGCTGGTATTTTCCGGCGCGCAGAATCTCAAACAAATTGTTACTCTTCTGTGGAGTTTTAAAGTCCCCTGGCATTGGGCATATCACGGCACCTTGATCCATCCCGGTGTTGCTCAGTTTGCCTTTGGATTCTACAGCGTTATGCTCACCTCCACCATTCTTGGGTTTGTTACCATGATTCTGTTTAAGCCCCGCAGCTGGTGTGTTTATTGTCCTATGGGCACCATGACTCAGCTGATCTGCAAAGCCAAACATCATTCCTCAAAATAATGTCCCGGCTATGCTTTTCTTAAGCGAACAACAACGATTGGAGGATACCTTATGAAAAAAATCATTCCCCTTCTGCTTCTTCTGTTTCTTTTTGCCGGGTGCGGCACTTCCACTGAAACAGAAAGCAGCTATAAACAGATTTCCATGGAAGATGCAATTTCCATGATGGAAAAGGAATCGGATTACATTATTCTGGATGTACGTACTGAAGAGGAATTTAAGGAACGGCACATTCCGGACGCTATCAATATTCCCAACGAAACGATCTCTTCCGCGGAAATCCCGGAGCTCCCTGAAAAAGATCAGTTAATTCTGGTTTACTGCCGCAGCGGAAACCGCAGCAAACAGGCCTCTCAGAAGCTTGCCGACCAGGGCTATACCAACATTGTAGAATTCGGCGGTATCAACGACTGGCCTTTAGATACTGTTTCTGAATAAAAGATTATTATAGTTGAAAAACAGCAGAATCCTCCTTATAATAAAAACATAAAGGAGGAACTGTATGGATACATTATCAGAAGCACTGCACTATACAGATAAAAAAGCAACTTTTGATACTAATGCGAAACGTATCCTGGCTAATAAACAGGTACTTGCCAGGATTCTTAAGAAAACAGTCTCCGAGTTCAAAGAATTGTCTTTTCCTGAGATTATGAGCTGTATTGAAGATGAACCTCAAATCAGCACTGTTCTGGTACATCCGGGAATGACCAATCTCTCCTCTATTACAGGTATGGCTAACGAAGATAAGATTCCGGGAGAGGGAAATGTTTTCTTTGATATCCGATTTTACGCAAGAGTTCCTTATTGTAACAATACGGTGAAAATTATCATTAATGTGGAGGCTCAGAAGAGCTTTCACCCGGGCTATCATCTGGAAACCCGGGGTGTGTTCTACTGCGCAAGGCTGATATCCGCACAACTCAATACCGAATTTAAGGAACCGGACTACGATGAACTCAAAAAAGTGTATTCCATCTGGATATGCTTTGAAAGTACCAGAGAACAGGCAAATGCCATTTCTGAATATAAGATTACAAAACACGATATCTTGAAAGGAATCCGTGACAACAAAGACGCATATGACAAAATGTCGATTATCATGATCACACTTAATCCAGAGGCTTCTTCCGAAGACCAGTTTATCGATATGTTAAACTGTCTGTTCCACGAAAACGACATCAAAACGAAAAAAGAAGCCTTAAGCTCCCAGTACGGGTTTGCAATAAGTGATGATTTTGGAAAGGAGTTGAGTTTAATGTGTAATTTATCCGAAGCATTGATCGAAAAGGGCATTAAAAAGGGGCGCTCTGAAGGAGAAAACCGCCTGCAGCAACTCCTTAGCTATCTGTTAAAAGCAGGCAGGCACGTAGAACTGGAAGAGATTCTTGCAGGCAATGAACAGCTCAAACAACAGCTTTATAAAGAATTTAAGCTGTAAACCCAAATACTCTGCAGAATTTTTCATAAGAGTATACAAAAATCCCCAGATTCCCGATTTGGGGGAATCTGGGGAAAACATTTTCCAGAGAAAGATTGCGTCCTCTCCTTTTTTAAGAAAACACATAGCCCATAAACGTGGACATTGTGATCATCACAACCGAAAACAGAAAAGAACTTACAGAAACAAGGGTTGCTCTTTGCTCTGAGGGAATCATTTCATTAAGGATTACGCCTGTTCTCACTTCCAGAAAGTCATCTGCAAAGGCGCCAAGAAATCCTCCTGCTATCATAAGCCATGCTCTTCCTGAAAAAGTCAGCGCAAAGGCGCATCCAACTCCGACCATACTGATTCCAAGGAGGTGTCCGTACCTGCTCCTTGGAAAACGGGAAACCATCTTCGCCCCAAAGGCAGCGCCAAGTTCCATTACGAACAATGCCGGCCCCAGTAACGATGATGGCAGATCCGCCATCGGAAGCTTTGCCTGCAGAAAAAACAGGACAAGGGTTGCAACGGACCCTACCAGAGAATTGACAATCATAATCCTCCTTGCCTTTTTGTTCTTAAGGAGGAAACTCCAGCTTTCCACGAACACTATCTTAAACCTTTTTGCCACAGGTTCCTTTCTCTCTTCCTTCTCCCTGTGAATGCTCACTTCCGTAAGTCCAATGGCTGCCAACAGCGCTCCCGTACAAAACACCATATCAACTGCATATGCCCTCTGGTATCCCAGCAAAAGTGCCAGACCCGCACATAAGGTTGCCATTGACTTACTGATCCTGAAAAGCACCATCTCCGTTGATGCAAAACGATTATATGTCTCTTCCTGTCCCGCATATTTCAGACTGTCATATGCCAATGCTTCTCTTGTTCCCGATGACAGATTATAGCTCAAAGCGCTGAATCCGATTGCCAGCGCAACTGAGCAGAATCTTCCTGAGAAAATCATCAGAATGTCAGACAGAAGCGAAACTAACCAGCTCATGATCAGCGTCTTTTTTCGCCCAAATACATCTGCCACAGCGCCGGACGGAATCTCAAAGCACATACTGACAATGTGGAAGATGCTCTCCAAAAGCCCGATTTCAAGAAGGGAAAATCCCCTTGCTGCAAGAAGCGCCACCCAGGATGCACCCGCTATCTGGAAATATCCTATGGCAGTAATCCCATATAATTTTCTGATTTGTTTTTCTATATTAAATTTACGCATAAAAAATCTCCTTTTCAAACTTTTTAATCATTTGATAAAGGAGATAGCTGCTCAAATATGGATAAGTCCTGTAAAAAAATGCTGTTTACTTCTTATCCTTTCCCCTGAAAAAGAGCGCACTATCCCCGTAAACAGCCATTTTGCAACCATTATCAAGCTGAATTTCCGGTGTTTTCCAGTACATAGTCCGTTCCTTTCTTTGAATCTTATAGTCAAAAGTATGGTTTTATGATAACATAAACTTGTCTGTAACGCAAGAGGCCTCTGAAGGAGAAAACCGCCTGCAGCAACTCCTTAGCTGTTTGTTAAAAGCAGGCAGGCACGTAGAACTGGAGGAGATTCTTGCAGGCAATGAACAGCTCAAACAACAGCTTTATAAGGAATTTAAGCTATAAACCCAGCGCCCTGTAAACACAAATGAATACAGGGCGCTTATCTTTTTCACACCTCCACAACCCTCGCGCCGATCCTCTCCCTGAACGCTGCGTCGTGTTCAACCAGCAGCATGGTTGGAGAAAATTGTGTGATCATTTCTTCAATCTGTATTCTGGAGTATATATCAATATAGTTCAGCGGTTCATCCCATATGTATA
>DXXQ01000066.1 GCA_019416265.1 Clostridiales bacterium
TCTTTGCCATAACCCAGAATATTTTCGCGGATGCGGCAGCAGGAGAAAGAACCTGGGAGAATTATTTCGGAGAAGTAAGAACTCCGGAAGTAAAAGGAGAGCCGAAAATTGCGCCGGCGCAAAACGAGGAGCCGAAACAGCCGGAAGTTAAAACGGAAGAAAAACCGACACCTGAACCAGAACCAAAGCGAGAGGAACCGGGGCAGAAAGAATCAGATCAGGAAGAGCAGGTTCCCGGACAAGATCATATCGAAAACCACCCGGAATATATGCCGGTACCTCAGACCGAAAAGGAACCGGAAAAAGAGAGACAGCCAAAAGAAAGCAGTGCAGCAGAACCGGAAACAAATCATGCAGAAAGCCCGGAGAAAAAACGGATGACAAGAAAAGAGTATATGGATTCTTTAACATCCTACGGAGCAGCGGAGTACATGGCAAAGGCAATGCTTTCGCTGAGGAATAAAACATTCAACACATTACTCGAAACGGAATTCTGGGAAAACTGGTTTGATAAAAAAGTAGACTGCAATGGAAGAATCTGGATCGATTAGTGTCCAAAGCGAACAAAAGGGTGCAACTGAATTCTCACCCGCCTGCCCTAAAGGATTATCCCGGAGGGGCAGGCGTAAAGAAAGGCAGATTATGAATAAAAGACAGAAAAAGAAACTTTTTAGAAAAAAGACAGGTACAAATCCTCCGAACTGGTTAAATTACAAAGCACCGGTTTTCCACAGTCTGACAGGATGGGCGTGGACGGGATTTGGCCGCTTTGTGGAGCAATGTGAAGAGGGGAAGAGAATTAGAAATTTAGAAACATTTAACAGATGTATGGCAAAAAGGAGAAAAAATGAACGAAGGAAGAAGAACCGCTGGTGAATGGAAATTTCGCAGAGAGGATTATAAAAAAATCAAACAGATGGACCGGCAGCAGATGGAACGATTCTGTAGGAGCCTTTATGAACAGGGGCAGGAGAGTGCAAAAGAAAAAGGCCTGACCATAGACGACATCCGAGAAACTGTAAAAAGCGTCAAGGGAATCGGAGAAAAACGGGCAAATGAAATCGTTGCTGCCCTGGAGGCGAAGATACATGAGTAATTGCGAAGGGCTTCTGTTTCCAAAAATACAGACGAAGAAAAAGAGGATACGCCATCCGAAAAGCATTTTGCATAATAAAGAATCCCGAACATGTTTCCTCTGCGCGAAATTGCACGATGATTACAGTATTTATCCAATCCTGCACGAGCATCATATTTTCGAAGGGACTGGAAACAGGCAGAAATCGGAAGAATATGGCTTAAAGGTTTACCTTTGCCCAGGACATCACATGTACAGCGAGGAAGCGGTACATGGAAACAGTGATATAACAGAATATCTTCATAGACTCGGACAACAGGCGTTTGAGGATCAGCATGGCAGCAGGGAGGATTTTAGGAAGATATTCGGAAAGAGCTATATATAGGTGAGAGAATGAACTTGTATGAGCTTTACGATGGAGATAAATTTCTAGGAGAATACACTGCCGGACAGATTGTGGAACTGACAGGATGTAATAAAAACTATGTTGCCAGTATGGCAAGTACTGGATCGAAAATAGCGAAAAGATATAGAGTTGTCAGAACGGGAGATCGCGCCCTTTGCAAGAAAGACTTACCATTATTGATTGACTTTGAATTAATGGCAAATAAAATCTTACGTTTGTGTGGGAGATGATAGACATGGAAGAAAAGAAAGCGGAACTGGAAGAAAAAATCCGTATCCTCGCAGGGCACTATTCTAAGAAGAATCAATGGCTGAAAACTTGGGAGGAAATAGAAGAACTCATGGATGAGCTGCGGGCAGCAGGAAATCCGTTTGGATATGAGGATATGGTATACCTGACTGAAAATACCTGGTCAGAGATTGCAGATGTGATTATCATGTGCGCCCAACTGGCTATGCAGCACGGAAAAGAAGCTGTGGTCCGGCAGCAGATGGAGTATAAAGTAAATCGACAGTTGGAAAGGATCAAGGTGGGACAAGAAGAAATGAAAGGGTGATTCCGATGGACAAACGAATTCTATATGACTACATAGATGCCTGTGAATTAATAAAGGAGACAGAGGCAGAAATTAAAAGGCTCCAGAAAAAGAAAAAGACGATTGTCCAGACAAATGTATCTGGAAGCAATCCGAATTTTCCGTACAATCCACAGCATTTTAAAATTCAGGGAACCACATTTACATACAGGGAAGATGGTCAGTTGAGGATGGAAGAAAAGATCCTGGAAGAACGCAAGAAAAATGCAGAGAACTTAAAACTGGAAGTGGAAGAATGGATGAACACAATCCCGAACCGAATGCAAAGGATTATTAGATACAAGATCTTTGAGGGGATGACTTGGCAGCGGGTAGCACAAAAGATGGGCAGAAAAGCTTCTGAGAATGGTATAAAAAAGGAATTTGAGCGTTTTATGAAAGAAAAATAAAAAATGTCACGAATGTCACACATGTCACGATTCAATTTGTTATAGTGTAAACTGTAGTTAATGGATGAATCATATTACATAATTTTCTCCCCAACACACAGCGGTCAGGCGTCACAGCTTGGCTGCTGTATTGGGCTCAGACGGTAGCGCCTGTATGGTGTCTGAAAAGGCGAATACCACAAAAGACCGTCAACTTCCAATACTTTATCTAAAAAATGCCCTACTTCGGTGGGGTATTTTTTGTGCAGATGTTTGTTGAAATGTGTGGGATATTGGTATAAAATGAAAGAAGACAAAAGTATTGGAGGAACGTAGAATGTCAGATATGAAACCTCTTTTTGAACTATCAGAAGAGATAGAAAGAAAGTATAGGAGTAAATTAAACTCCGATTTTATGGATGAAAGATTTTACGATGAAAAGAATAGAGAACGAAGAGATGGTCAGTTCCAGAGAGATTATTCACGTATTATGTATGCGTCTTCTTTTCGAAGGCTACAGGGAAAGATGCAATTACTAGGAATTAGACCAGATCAATTTTTCCGAAATAGGCTCACACATAGTTTGGAAGTGGCGCAGATTGCTAGGTCAATTGCTTGTATTTCAAGATATACAATGTCAGAAACATACGTGGTAGAAGCTGGATCGTTGGCACATGATATAGGGAATCCACCATTTGGGCATTCTGGAGAGAGAACATTAAATAAAATTTTTGAAAATATTGGTGGCTTTGAGGGTAATGCTCAAACGTTGAGAATCTTAACTTCTCTTGAGCGTAAAAGAGCAGATTTTCCGGGACTGAATTTAACATATAGAACTTTATTAAGTGTTGTAAAATACTTTAATAAACGTAAAGATGAAAATGGGATAGAACATGAAAAATTTTTATATGATGATGATTACGATTTTTTGAAAAAATTCGTCGATAAACACGAACTAAAAGTACGTACATACGATGTTCAAATTGTTGATTTGGCAGATGAGATTGCTTATGCTGCTCATGATTTGGAAGATGGATTACGACAAAAATGTTTTACTATAGATGAAATTTTACATGAGTACTTTTCGGAATATGGAGACACTGATTCGTTTAAAGAATTGAAAAGAATTGTGGAACAAAGCCAGAAAGACAGTGGATATGGAAAAAGAGGGCTTGATTCATCAGAGTATTCAAAACTTTTTAGACAAGAACTATCTTCTGGCATAATTAACGTTCTTATAAATGACTTAGGGATATGTGAAATTACTGATGAATACAAAAATAAAACAGGTACTGCTAATGAGAAAGAAATAGATTTTATGCGTTATAAAGAAATGGCAGATGGATTGAAAAAGATAACATTTCGTTGCATAAATCATAACGATGCAGTTTATACGTACGAAAGAAAAGGTGATAAAATCATTAAAGAGTTAGTGGATATATATACAAAGGATCAAAAACTTTTACCACCAGAATATAGAGCTGGAAATATTATTGAACAGTATAAATATAACAAAGATATAGAACAGTTACAAACTAGATTAATTTGCGACTATGTGTCAGGTATGATGGATTCATACGCTATAAACAGATATGAAGAACTGACAGGAATACCGTTCGACAAAATAGTAATATAGGATGAGATATAATGAATAAATTAATGGGATTTTTAGAATTACAGAATATGAATTTACCGTCTGTTCCATGGAAAGAATATAAAGGTGATGAAGAATTACAAGAAGATTTGTTATGGACTATTAGAAGTGCAGTGTTTCGTGGAAATGACTTAAACCTTCCAAGATTAGTAGGAGCTGATGCTATAGAGGCAAAGAAATTTGCGGATGAACTTTTACAGCAAATCAAAGATAAAGGAATAGTTCTTTTTTATCCATATTTTGTTGCTAATAAGAGTGGAACACTGGAAGTTAGAAGAGATAGAGTCATCATCGAAGCAGTAAAAGATGATTTGTGGAATATGGTAACGTATTCAGATAGAAATGTAACCATACAGTATCAAAATGAAAAAGAAGATATAAATGGGGATGAAACATTTCTAAGCGAGGAAGAGAAACATAAAATTTTAAATGCTGTTAAAGAAATAAAAAGAACATTTCGTGATGATTTAATAGAAGATAAAAGCGTTTTGCTGGAGTGGAGTTTTGCTCAAAATTGCAATAAGAGCAAAGAACCAACAGGAGAAGAATATATAGTATTTTATGAAGCGAGAACAGTATAAAGAAATGGCACCCTTCGGGGTGCTTTTTCTATGGACCTTTAGCTCAGCTGGTCAGAGCACCCGGCTCATAACCGGTCGGTCCTGGGTTCAAGTCCCAGAGGATCCAGTTCAGAGGCAGCAGTTGCTGTCTCTTTTCTTTTTCACAAAACAAACACGAATGAGAGGTGGTGAGGCTTGCCAAGAGCCAGAGACCCGAACAGAAACCGGGCATTTGAAATTTATGAAGAACATGGCGGAAACATTGATTTGGTTGAGATTGCAAGTCAACTAAACATTTCCGCAGGAACTGTCCGAGGATGGAAGTCTAAGGATGACTGGGACGGGCAGTTGAATGGAACGCTCCGAAAGAAAAATACGGAACGTTCCAAAAAGAAAGGGGCTCAGCCTAAAAATCAGAACGCAATTGGTAATAAAGGTGGTGCCGCCCCACAACAGAATAAAAATGCTGAGAAGTACGGTTTCTTCAGTAAGTATCTCCCTGAAGAAACCCGGGAGATTTTTTCTGCCATTGAGCAGGCGAATCCGCTGGATCTTCTCTGGCATCAGATCCAGATTGCTTATGCTGCAATCATCCGGGCACAGAGAATCGCTTATGTCCGTGATCAGAATGATAAGACCATTGAGAAGGTGGAAGAAAAGAAAGGCAAAATCATTGGAGAACGATGGGAAGTACAGCAGGCATGGGACAAACAGAATGAGTTTCTGAAAGCCCAGGCCAGAGCACAGGGAGAACTGAGGTCCCTTATCAAGCAGTATGATGAGATGTTGCATAAGAACTGGGAGCTGACAACAGAGGAGCAACGTGTAAGGATTGCTAATATAAAAGTACAGACTGAACGATTATCTGCAGCACCTACGGATGGAGAAGAGAATGGAGTTGAGATTATAAACGATGCAGACGAAAAAGCAAGTCAGGATATCGGACATAGTAATCCCGAAGTACCTGCCGATATTTAATGACAAAAAGCATAAGCACATCATCCTCACCTCCGGGAGAGCTGGTACGAAATCCAGTTATGCTGCTATCCGGACAGACTACCAGATTGTAGCAGATCCTCATGGCTCTGCTGTTGTACTGCGTAAGCATCACAATAAGCTGAGGAAAACGGTTTATAAAGAAATGCTGAGGGGCATTAAC
>DXXQ01000067.1 GCA_019416265.1 Clostridiales bacterium
CAGACCACACCACATGATAATTGATATTATACACGCAAGTACGCGCATGAACCAGATTTTCTTTCATACATATAGTATATCACATTTATAAATACTTAGCAAGTTTTTCGAACATATTTTCGTCAAGCATCAAGACTGGATACAGCCATCTTAATCTTAATTAATGTGCAGATATGCACAAAACTGTACGCTTTCATCTCGGCAATTGAATAACCGAGGATTCCCGCTTATCATCCTAAAAAATTCTTATTTCATATAAAAAGCAAATCAGAATCTGCCGGCTATGCAGGGTTTATCCGCATTTTTTCGTTTTAGAACGAAGCCCGGTTTTAGAATCAAAGAGAGCTATCGGTTTTTTTATGTTATAAAATACGAAGCTTTGCGGAAGACTCCTCTCCAGAGGATTAAATCAAATCACAAAAGAAAAATTATAAAAGATACATACCAAAGCGCCTTGCGGATAATACCGTGCGAACATCAACTGTTTTTGTGCAGCGGTCCTGTCCCATTCTCGCTTTCCCCTTGTAAAACCACTGTTTTTAGCGTATAATAAATATACTAAATAATTGCCTTTGTATATACTTATTGGCTGGCAATTACCATCATAAAAGGAGGTTTTCTATGAAAAAACAGAAGCACAAATTACTTACTTTTACAGCTATATTCGCCTCAGCGACTGTTATCGTTCATTTCATGAATAAAGTAGTTTCCGCAACAGCACAGCTGAAAGAAATGCTTGATACTTCCAGCAGAAATTTCTTCCACTGGCGCTTCGGTGATATTTACTATACAAAAAAAGGAAAAGGTTCTCCTCTTCTTTTAATTCATGATACTCTTCCCGGAGCTTCCGGTTATGAATGGTCACATGTGGAAAAAGAATTAGCTATGGAACACACTGTTTACACCATCGACCTCCTCGGCTGCGGTCGTTCAGAAAAACCGGGAATCACCTATACGAATTTTGTGTATGTTCAGATGATCTGTGATTTTATCAAAAAAGTTATAGGAGAAAAAACAGATGTCATCGCCAGCGGTTTTTCAGGTTCCTTCGTCACTATGGCCTGTCATAACGAAAAGGAACTCTTTAACAAAATCATGCTGGTCAATCCTCCAAGCTTAAGCAGGCTGAACCAGATGCCGACGAAAAGGAACAAACTGCTGAAGTATTTCCTGGAGATCCCGATTTTCGGAACCCTGATTTATCATATGGTTGTTTCACGTGAAAGCGTCAATAATCTTTTTATTGAAAAAATGTATTACAACCCATTCCATGTAGATGAAAGTGTCATAGATGCCTATTATGAAGCAGCGCACAAGGGAGGTTTCTGTGCAAAATTCTTCTATGCCAGCGTTGTATGCAAATATATGAACATCAGCATCAGCCACGCCTTGAAATCTCTGGATAATTGTGTTTATGTTGTACAAGGTACTGCAGAGCCCAACGAATCCGCAATTGTAGATGAATACCAGAAAATCAATCCGGCTATCGAAACAGCAGTTATTAAAGAGGCCAAACACCTTCCTCATCTCGAAAATCCGGAAGATTTCCTGGAGCAGGTTGGTATTTTCTTCTAAAAACAGCTGTTTTTGTCAAAAATGTTATATTATTCAAGTAGTAACCAACGTTCATTCTTAAGAAAAAAATAACGCTTTTTAAGCTTTTTAATCACAGAGTGTTCTTTCAGAGAAAGCTCTGTGATTTTTTATTTTATTCATTTTTCCTCTGCGCAAATATATAACATTATCAACATTTTATTTTATATAATTTCAAATTTCATTTTATTCATTAAATATTTTCATATTTTTATTATTTACGCCCATACCTTCACTCATAAATTTTCACATATTCCTTTTTTACTTCCAACCAAAACTTCCAAAGCACTTTTTATCCAGCACTCTTGCAGTCAGAATCTTACAAGCCTTTTTCTCTGTGTTTTGTTATCTTAAGCTCTTTTTTCATTCTCTTCCTTTCTGCGCTTTGTTATCTTAAATTCTTCTTTATTCTCTCCTTCTCTGTGCTTTATTATCTTAAGTTCTTTTTATTCTCTTCCTCTCTGTGCTTTGTTATCTTAAGTTCTTTTATCCTCTTCCCTCCCCCGCCCTCTTTTCTCCCTTGGTTTCCTTTCATAAATTCATTTTATCAAACAGATCCACTCAAAATAGTTTCTACACGTTGCATTTCACTCCTCCCCCTCTTTTTTATATCCCTCTCGCATTTTTATCATTATTTTACCTTTGCTTATATAATCCCCCTTATTTAAACGCAAAAAGAATAACAATTCACACTTTTTCACTTCTTACAGCAACCAACGGACACTATTTCATTTTCAAAAAATCAAATAATTGAATATTCTTGCCTCAAGGGTTCTTCCGTATTTCTCCGTTTCGGATTGAAGACGAATCCCAAAATCAAAGATGGGTATTGAATTTTTGTTTTTAAAGTTTTTCAAAATACGGAATTTTGCGGAAGAACCGCCTCAAGAAACCATGATTCCGTTAATATGGAAACCGGTATTCCAGAGCGGAAACCGCCATTGATTGGCTTGATTACAATTCATAAGAAATCGAACGAATGTCAAGCCCAAAGCCGCTTTGCGGGGCACAAGCCGGCTTTACATTGGTAAGATTTCTTGCATCCTACATAATTGCCAATCGGTTTCCTGATCACCGGACAGTATGGACTTCGAGAACGGATTATTCAATAATAGCAGCCGACCGACACTATTCCCTTTTCAGAAGATCAAATAATAATTTCCAAAGGCCGAATAGCGAAATCCTCAATCCGAGTCAATAATAGCAGGAGCCAGCGCCGGAATAAACGTCCCCATTGGCACGATTTCTGCTTCAGATTGTACTTATGCGCAATAAATAGACTTCCCGCTTCTCAGCCCTATCTCTCCGCTTCGATCGGCTCATTGCTGTTTTCCAAATGTGTGACACACTATTCTCACCAACCCCAAAATATGGTACACTACTGGCAGGAGCATTTCGAAAGTTTGACAGTTATAAAATAAATAATCTCCTTCATAACCTTATTGAATAAGGATTTGCGTTATCAAATATTTTGTTTTGCTTTATAGTAATGTCTGTTGCCTCTTTGCTCTCATAAAATTTATACTATAATGTCAAAACTCTCCCAAAACCTGTATCCTGTCTGCAATTACACATTACCAAAGGTTAAAACAGGATCACAAAGTGCTGCAGCCTTTATGAAACACGAGTTGCAGAGCCTTTTATTTCTCCAACTGTCAAAGACAGACTTTCGAAGCTCAACAGGGAAGAAATATAAGCAGTCGTGAAACATCCATATTTCTTCCAAATAGTATAGAGCAAAATATGCAGCAATGGCACTTTACGTCCGCAATAAGAAGAACGTGTCAATGCCCGTTTTAAATGCAACAAAAAGCGAGTTAGTAAGAGAAACCCAAAGATTATTATGGAGGTAAAAAATGAAAACATGTCTTTTGGTATGGCAAATCCCTGTAATAGAGGGCGAACATTATAATCCCATTACATATGCGATTTATATACGAAAAGTAAAGAAATTTGCGAGTGTTTTAAATAAAATTTTCCAAGAAAAAAACATGGACTGGAAGTGCGTCCCAGATCAGTCAGCGTGTACTTATGACAAAATTTTTTCTTCCAAAAACCAAGCGGTTCTTTTTGTACCAGAAGCCAAAACAAGGCAGTGGTTATATAAAAAAGAAGTCCAAGCTGCACATACCCCAAAATATTATTTGGATTTTACAGAATACAACACCAGAAAAACGGATAAGATTGTTGATTTTTTAAACAATTTAAAAGTGTGATAAGCCTAATACAATCATCAAACGAAGCAGCCAATAAACCTTTATCTCGAGGAGCGCCAACACACACTCTTCCTTTTATTTTCAATATCCAAACCAGCATATAGCTTATAGCTGCGCCAGAGCCCCATCCGCAAAAAAACACCGGATGTTTCCATTCCACCTGAGAAATGCCGTTTTTGCATCCCCCGCAGAAACATTTATCTGATTGGAAGATTACATTCTCACAGAAAACATTTTGTTATAATTCGCTATTCCCAAAGTGAAGCAACCCAAACTGAAAAAAATCCAAAGGAGGAAACCAAATGAACCATAGCAATCGTTGGCTGCAATGGGGTATTGAATTGCAAAGTCTTGCTCAGGCAGGACTTACATACGGAAAAGATATTTTTGACAGAGAACGTTATGAAAGAATCCGAGAAATATCTGCAGAAATCCTAGGGGAGCTTTCAGATACCCCTCTCGAAAAAGTCAAAAATTTATTTTGTAATGAAACAGGTTATCAAACTCCAAAGATAGATACCAGAGCCGCTATTTTTCATCACGAAAAAATCCTTCTTGTCCATGAAAACAACGGGAAATGGTCTCTCCCAGGCGGCTGGTGTGATGTCAATCTTTCAATTGGAGAAAACACAGTTAAAGAAGTGAAAGAAGAATCCGGATTGGATGCAGTTGCAGAACGCATCATTGCCATCCAGGACAGAAATCGACATAACCTTCCGAAGTATGCTTATGGAATCTGCAAAGTATTTGTTTTATGCTCTATAACAGGCGGTTCTTTTGCAGAAAACTCCGAGACAACGGAGTATGATTATTTTCCTCTGACCAGCCTGCCGGAGCTGGCTCTTGAAAAGAATACCAAAGAGCAGATTTTCATGTGTTTTGACGCCTATCAAAAAGGAAATCAATGGACCGTCCTTTTTGATTAACACTCAAAACCGCCTCTATGAGAAGCGTTTTCCCCCAAAGTCTCATATATCATTTGACAAAAAGAAATAAACTCTCATCTGTTTTTGTTGAATATTCCGCCTCAAGGGTTCTTCCGCAATTATCCGGTTTAGAACCAAAGAGAGCTATTGGATTTTTCTTTTTAATTATTACAAAATACGGAACTTTGCGGAAAAACCGCATCAAGAAACCATGCTTCCGTTAATATGGAAACCGATATTCCGAAGCGGAAACCGCCATTGATTGGCTTGATTACAATTCCTAAGAAAATGAACGAACATCAATCCCAAAGCCGCTTTCCAGGGCGCAAACCGGCTTTACATCGGTGTGATTTCTTGCATCCTGCATAATTACCAATCGGTTTCCCGATCACCGGACAGTATGGACTTCTCGAAGATTCTTCCCCATTTCTCCGTTTCGGATTAAAGACGAATTCCAAAATCAAAGATGGGTATTGGATTTTTGTTATTAAAGTTTTTTCAAAATACGGAACTTTGCGGAAGAACCTTCGAGAACGGATTATTAATTTGTTAAAAATCAGATGACTGCATATTGTCAATCCCTTCAAACACTCGATAAATTCAAGACAGAGAATATATAAAAAAGGAATTCTCAAACAAGCGCAAGAAAACCGCAGTGAAATTTTCATTTTTTTTGCCCCAAGCTCCCTCTTCAGAGAGCTTGGGGCAAAATATGATTTTTATGTGGGATATTTTCAGAATACCGTCTTTTTTATTCTTCTGTCATCCCCAACAAGGTTTCACAGGCTTCAAACATGGATTTGATTGTCATTTTGTTTACCAGATATGTTTTCTGATCCACTTTGACTGCATAATAATTTGTATCGTACCCATAGTATTCTGTCTTTACCTCTCCATCACTTGTTGTATATATGAGGGTCATTTCCGGTTCCGCTTCGCTTTCAAATTCCTCTGTCAGTCTGCGCTCTGCCGTCATGTTGTTCAGTTTGTTGTAGAAAGTGGTAAAGTTTGTTTCTTCCACTTCCTCTCCATCCAGCAGATAAGTGGTTGTCTCTTCTGTTTCACCATCCTCATCCTCTGATGTTTCACGTGAAACATTCACCTCATGTTTCTCACCCTGATATTCAATGCTGAGGTTTTCCAATCCAGTCAAAGGAACATTTTTCACTGCCATATCCCAGAAATCCGCCTCTGTTTTATCGAGATATGATGACAGGGTATCTGAGGATAACGTATAAATCTGATTACTGTCATTAACGCAGACATATCTGCCCCCGTCTTCTGACTCATTCCCAACTGCTATTTTCAGATGTTTTTCTATCATTTCCGGCTCTTCTGCCTCATCCTGGGAAGCATCGGAGGAATCTTCCGCCTCCATTGTTTCTGCATCTTCAGACGCGCTTTCCTCCGTGGTTTCATCTGCAGCTTCCTCTTCTGCATTTTCCTCTTCCGTTGTCTCCTGAGGCACTTCTTCCAGATAATCAACTTCTATCAAAGCATACGGTTTATCCAGCCCGTATTCGGCCGGATCTTCGCAGTCATAGTTTACAAAGCTGTCATAGGCCATACTTCCAAAGGGCGCCGCCAGAGAACTCGCCTTGGCAGAATCCGCCTTTTCTTCTTCTCCCAGATACCAGAAGCCTGTATCTTCTTCTTTTTTTAAGGTATAGGACAAATCCTCTGTACCGGTTACCGCGATTTTCTCTATCTCTGACGTATCCGTAATTACAGGAAAGTCTTCTTTCTGGGCATATTCATAAAGGGTCTTTGTAAAGGGCTCTATTACACCGGAATCCACCAGATAAACTGTATTTCTGTCCTCACCCTTACTTACATAATATTGATTGGAGGACTCATTCAGATCGCCGATTCTAAGGGTTGTTTCACTCTCTTCCGCCTCTTTGATGTCATCGTTCTCTTCGGTTTCCTCAGAACTGTTTTCTGATTCGGAAGCTTTTACCGTGATTTTAATGGTATTCGACGGTTCATCAAGCCCGTACTGCTCAAGATTTTCTGCTTCTTCCAGCACTCTGTCGCTTACAATGTCTGTCAAAGAAGATACTGCATCATCCAGCGATGTCTGATCCACCGGAAAGGCTTCTTCATCTTTCTTTTTCCAGACATCCTCTTTTTTCTCAAAAGTAACCTCATTCTTATCAACCACAAAGCTGATCTCTTTTATGTCGTCAGCCTCAGCCTCAAACACCGTTTCCGAGGTATCGTCTTCCTCACTCTCTTCTGCTTCCCGCTCTTCCTGGCGGCTTACGTAGGTTTTTACCCCAACGTAAGCGCCGCAGCATACAGCAAGAGCCGACAGTGCCAGAATCATTTTTACTGTTTTATTTTTCATTTAAGCTCTTCTCCTCTTAAACCAGACTACGAATCCCGCAACAAGGAAGAATCCGGGAATCACTCCCATAACACAGATTTTCCAAAAGCTTGCATCATAACCGGGGATCATCAAGCTTGATACCTGCAAGCTCTTGGACGGAATAGACACGGTTACTGTCTCTTCCGTATCCACCATCCATTTGAGAGATTCCATTACAAGCTTCTCATTTCCTCCTGACACCATCTGATTTACCTGACTGTCAAGAAGGGAGGATGCAGAATAGTATACCAGCTTCGTCTCTTTGTCATCCACATTTTCTGTAACACTTACTCCCACATCAAAGGGGCCGTCTGTATCTCCATCCTCTTTTTCAAGAGAACCGCTGCTCAGATTGGACTTGGAATATGCCTGATCTGAAGTGGAAAGAAGACTGTTAATTACCACTGTACTTCTCACATCATCCGCCTGGACAATGCCCTGGGCAAAGGGAGCAAGCACCATATAGCCGTCAGAAGACATCCCTGATACTGCCTCTGCACTTCCAACATCCGGCAAAATATAGTATGGCATCTGCATTGCATAGTGCTGGGAATCGCCTTCGAAAACAATTCCTTCTGTCCTTTCCAGTCCGTAATTTGCGAGAATTTCATCGAAATTTTCCATTTTATTCTCATTGTAATCTGAGAATATCATTGTTTTTCCGCCATTTTCCAAATATTCAAGAATAGCATCTTTTTCATCTGAAGAGATATCTGTTGACGGAGATCCGATAAACAGGCAGTCTGCATCTTCCGGTACGCTTCCTTCTGATACAAGATTCAGGCTTTTTATTTCCATATTTGCCTTTTCAATTCCCTCTTTCATCGTTGAGCCAAGCTCTGTTTCCCCGTGTCCGGTCAATGTATATAAAATCGGAAGATTTTCGCTTGTCACATAACCAATTGCACTTGTGATCTGACCTTCTCCATCAAATCCGGTTGTCTGATAGCTGTATGTCTGATAATCAATATCACTCTCATACATATTGTTGTAATCTATCACCTTACTTCTGTCTCCACAGGTTACAATCAGGCTGTTTGCACTCAGATTATCGGTTGTATATTCTGATGCAAATTTAGGATTTACCACCGGATCCTTCTGCTCTACTTTTATATGTTCTGACTCATCTTCGTACTTTTTCAGAAGGCTTGTTATCACCTCATCTTCCCCACCACTCTGGGCAATCTGATAAATCGTCACATCCTTTTCCAGCTCTGACAGCAGCTCTTTTGTCTCATCACCTATACTGTATAATTTTTGACCACTAACATCAATCTCTGTATATTTAGAAGGCAATTCTCCGACAATCATATTTATAACAATAACAACAGCTATAAAAACAACCGTCATTGTCATGCTGTACGATCCATTTTTTATATGCTTTTTGCTGAAATTTAAAAATATATCTCTGAAATTAATTTTGTTATGTTTTTTCTCTTTATTTTTTTCTTTCATCTTATTTTTCAACACAATCCCCTCCCTTCTCAATTCCATCTTCTCTTAAGAATCGTCTGTACTGCAAGGAATATGCAAACCGCAATTACAGAAAGGAAATAAACAACTCCTTTTATATCAAATATGCTGTTGGCAAAATTCTCAAAATGCCCGCTCAGATTAAATACATTCAGAACCTTTTGGATTCCTCCCGCAAACAAATTCGAGTTTATAACATATGTGATAATAAGCGCTCCTTCTCCAATAATTCCGATTACTGCCGAAATAAGCACATTTTTTATCATTGTATACACGATGATCGTTGCCGCAAGAATCAGAAATCCAAATGCAACACAGGTAGACATAGATGTCTGTGAAAAGAAAGACGATATTCCGTTCATGATATAAAAGGCAAATAACAGAACAAAGGTCAGTACCGCCGCTATGATCTGACTTTCCGTAAGCGCTGACACGAAAACTCCGATCGCCAGATTTGCACAGCCAAGAAGGAAAAATCCAAAGATGGCCGTATAGGTTTCACCATAGGAAATGGTTCCGAATTTGGACATGATCAGCGGATAGGTACACATAACCGCCATAGGAATGGCAAATACGGTTACCAGTGCCAGATATTTTCCCATAACAATACCGCTTACCGATACCGGGGAGGTCAGAAGAAGCTGGTCTGTCTTCTGTTTTCTCTCTTCCGCAAGTACACGCATTGTGAGAATAGGAATTCCAATCAGGAACACAAAGGTAATTGCATTCAGCGTATATTCAAATTTGGGATACGCAGCCGTAAGCTGATATGCCGAGAAATATACACCGGTAAGTACAAGAATAAAAAATATAAACAAATATCCGATCATGGAGGTGAGATAACTCCTCAGCTCCCTCTTATAAACTGCCGTCATTTTCTTCTTCCCCCTTTATATTTTCTGCCGGAGCTCCTGTCTCTAAAGAATCCGTGTTGCTTTCTTCTGTATTATT
Source organism: Clostridiales bacterium (assembly GCA_019416265.1). Lineage (GTDB taxonomy): Bacteria > Bacillota > Clostridia > Lachnospirales > Lachnospiraceae > Blautia_A. Next base: position 9,531 of record DXXQ01000067.1, read on the forward strand.
TTCTTCTGTATCATTTGTATTCTCAGAAGCTTTCTCTGCGTTTTTTTCACTTTCCGTAAGTTCCAGGAAGATTTCCTCCAGAGATACCTTTTTAGATTTCATTTCCAGAATAGGCGTATTCATCTGCGCCATTTTGTAAAATACCTGTTCTCTTATGTCATCCTGTTCATCTGCAGTGACTTTAACTGCCCAGATTCCCTGTTCCTTGCTTCTCTCTGCCGCTGTTTCCTTCACTCCCGGAATTTCTCTCAGCGCTTTGCACACAGCATCTTTTTCACCTTTTACAAGCATTTCCAGTGTATTTGCGCCTTCTGCCAGTTTACTGAGGTTTTCCGGCGTATCGCTGGCAACCAGCTTTCCATGAGAAATAATCAGCACATAATCGCAGATCGCGCTTACCTCTGACAAAATATGCGAGCTTAAAATGACCGTATGCTTTTTCTTAAGATCCCGAATCAGATTTCGAATCTCAATGATCTGCTTCGGGTCAAGACCAACGGTAGGTTCATCCAGGATGATCACCTCCGGATACCCCAGAATCGCCTGTGCAAGCCCCACTCTCTGCCTGTATCCTTTAGACAGATTCTTGATCAGACGGTTTTTCATGTCTGAAATCTTCACCATATCCATAATCTCTTCAATCATGGATTCCTTGTCTTTTTTGGGGATTTTTTTCAAATCTGCGGCAAACCGCATATATTCCAGAACAGTCATATCAAAATAAAGAGGCGGCTGTTCCGGCAAATAACCGATACATTTTTTTGCTTTCTCCGGTTCTTCCAGTATGTCATGTCCGTCAATTTTAACCGTACCTTCCGTGGAAGCAATATATCCTGTTATCATATTCATCGTTGTAGATTTTCCAGCGCCGTTCGGGCCCAGAAAACCATAGATTTTGCCTTTCTCAATGGTAAAAGAAAGGTGGTCTACTGCCGTATGATTTCCATACCGCTTGACCAGATCATTCACTTCAATCACATTACTTTCCTCCTGTTTCCTTAATCTGTAATCAAATGAAAGTAAGGCTATCCTCAAACTATAGTAAGTAACGGGGGAAAAAAGCACGAGGACATCCTTACATAAAAAGTGTATGAATAAATTGTGTTGAAATTGCGTAAGAAATGTGTTAATTTCGTGAGAAGACTGTGAAAATACGGACACAATTTGCATCCTTACGGAACGTTTTTTTATTTACCGGGAAAGGAGTACAAAATGTGCTGCTTTCCCGGTAAATAAAAAGGAACCTCTATGCAAGAGGTTCCTTTAATGGGGTACCGGCCTTTCTTGGGTAACGGCCGGGAGTTGATTTTATTTTTTCGATCACTACAAGTGAACGTTCGATTTCGGAATCCGGAAGGTTAAAGTATACAATATCCTTCACCCGTCCTCCAAGGATCTTTATCGCTTTCTCCGCCTGCTCTGCTTCTTCCTGTACCTTACCGGATTTATAAGAAATAAAGCAGCCGCCTGTTTTTACATAAGGAAGACAGTACTCGGAAAGTGTTGCAAGATTGGATACTGCCCTTGAAACACACAGATCGTATTTTTCCCTGTATGTTTTATTTTTGGCAAACTCTTCTGCCCGTCCGTGTATAGCGGATATATTTTCCAGATGAAGAAGAGCAAATGCTTCTTCCAGGAAGTTTACTCTTTTTTTCAGTGAATCCAGAAGACATGCCTCAAGATGCGGAAACGCTATCTTTAAAGGCACACCCGGAAATCCTGCTCCTGTTCCGATATCTATAACATTTTTAACATTTTTAATATCTATGGCTTTCACACAGGCAAGACTGTCAAGGAAATGCTTTGTCAGCACCTCCTCAAATTCTGTGATCCCCGTAAGATTCATCACCTTGTTTTTTTCTATAAGGTATTCATAAAACAGAAGGTACTGCTCTTTCTGTCTCTCTGTTAATTCGATTCCAAGTTCTTCGCAGCCTTTTTCCAAAATGGTTAAATCATATGCCATCAATTGTTTCTCCTTTTATTATACTGCTCAAGATAAACTAAAAGTACGGAGATATCCGCAGGGGATACCCCGGAAATACGGGATGCCTGACCGATGGAAACCGGACGGAACTGTTCCAGCTTCTGCCGTGCCTCCAGTCTTAAGCTTCCCACCTGTTCGTAATCCAGCTCCTCCGGAATCTTCTTCATTTCCAGTTTTTTGAACTGTTCTACCTGCTTTAACTGTCTTCGGATATATCCGTCATATTTAATGTTGATATCAACCTGTTCTTTCACATCCCAGGGAAGCTGCGGGCGCTCCTTATCTATCGGAGCCACTGCTTCATAAGAAAGCTCAGGACGGCGGATCAGCTCTGCAAGAGTGGTTCCCGATTTCAGCGGCGTACTGCCGAAGGATTCCAGAAGTGCCTGAACCTCTGCAGAAGCGCCGATATTGGTATGCTCCACACGACAGATTTCCTCTTCAATTCTCTTTTCCTTTGTGAGAAGAGCCTGATACTCCTCTTCTGTGATAAGGCCTGCCTCATATCCTCTGCGGCGCAGACGAAGATCTGCATTGTCCTGGCGGAGAAGCAGTCTGTACTCTGCGCGGCTGGTCATCATCCGGTACGGCTCATGGTTTTCCTTTGTTACAAGGTCGTCGATCAGAACGCCGATATACGCCTCGGAACGGTCAAGGATCATCTGCTCCCTGCCCTTTATCTCCATCGCCGCATTGATTCCCGCTACCAGTCCCTGGGCTGCAGCCTCCTCATAACCGGAACTTCCGTTAAACTGTCCGGCGCTGAAAAGTCCTCTGATCTCTTTAAATTCCAGAGTAGGATAAAGCTGTCTGGGATTGATGCAGTCATATTCAATGGCATAAGCATTTTTAACAATTTTCGCATGTTCCAGTCCCGGAACAGAGTGGTACATCTCTTCCTGAACATCCTCGGGAAGAGAACTTGACATTCCTCCCACATAAACCTCATTGGTGTAAAGTCCCTCAGGTTCGATAAATACCTGATGGCGGTTCTTATCTGCAAACCTTACCACTTTGTCCTCAATAGACGGACAGTAACGGGGGCCGGTTCCCTCAATCATACCGGAATATAAAGGAGAACGGTCCAGGTTCTCACGGATGATCTCATGTGTTTTTTCGTTTGTGTAAGTCAGCCAGCAGGATTTCTGTTCGATCTGAACGTCCTCCGGATTTGTGGAAAACGAAAACGGTACAACTTTCTTATCTCCGAACTGCTCTTCCATCTTGGAATAATCCAGGGTATTTCCTGCAAGTCTCGCCGGTGTTCCTGTTTTAAAGCGGAACATTTCGATTCCCAGCTCTTTCAGGGCATCTGTGAGATAATTGGCTGCCTGAAGTCCGTTCGGGCCCGTATAGCTGCTCACATCACCGTAAATACATCTGGCTTTCAGATAGGTTCCTGTACAGAGAATAACCGCCTTACAGTTATATACTGCCCCTGAGTAGGTTTCCACTCCCGTAATTTTCCCGTTTTCCACCAGAAGCTTTGTGATCTCTCCCTGTTTAATAGTGAGATTTTCCTGATTTTCCAGGGTTTTTCTCATTTCATTGCTGTACGCCTGCTTGTCCGCCTGGGCGCGCAGAGAGTGAACCGCAGGCCCTTTGGAACAGTTCAGCATTTTTGACTGGATAAAAGTCTTATCAATATTTTTTCCCATTTCTCCGCCCAGGGCATCGATTTCTCTTACAAGATGGCCTTTGGAACTGCCTCCGATATTGGGGTTGCAGGGCATCAGGGCAATGCTGTCCACACTTACCGTAAACATGATCGTCGAAAGCCCCAGACGGGCTCCTGCAAGCGCAGCTTCACAGCCGGCATGTCCTGCGCCTACAACCACAATATCATAATCCTCCACTAATTTTTTCATCGTAACTCTCCTATATTTTCATCACTGCTGCCGCAGCGCGATCATTATTTTCCCGTACAGAATTTGCTGAAAATCTCGTTGACCAGATCTTCTCCCACGGCCTCACCCACGATTGTTCCCAGCTTTTCATAGGCATTCATCAGGTCGATGGAAAAGAAATCCTCCGGCATTCCCATTTCAATACTGTTTCTCACAAGCTCCAGACTTTGATCCGCCTCCTCAAGGGCAGCTTTATGGCGGGCATTTGTAATATATACTTCGTCATTGAAGCTTAAATTGCCGCTGAAGAACATGGATTTAATCTCTTCTTCCAGCTCGAAAATCCCCGTTTCTTCTTTTGCGGAAATGGGAATAACCGGATGTCCTGTACGCTTTTTCAAATCCTGCATATCTACTGCAGGCGTTAAATCTGTCTTATTATAAAGGACAATGGCCTTTTTGTCACTCAGCATTCCTATAATTTCTTCATCATTTTCATCAAGGGGCGCAGAGGAATCTACCACATAGAGGATCAGATCCGCTTTCTGTGCCATTTCCCTGGCTCGGCTTACTCCGATTTTTTCCACCACATCTTCTGTCTCGCGGATTCCCGCAGTGTCGATAATCTTTAAGGTAATGCCGTGAAGTGTGATATACTCTTCCAGAATATCCCTGGTTGTTCCTGCAATATCTGTTACAATGGCTTTATTTTCGCCGATCAAAAGGTTCAGGAGAGAAGATTTACCTGCGTTTGGTTTGCCCAGGATCACGGTCTGGATGCCTTCCTGAATCATCTTTCCGTCAGAAGAACTTTTCAACAGCTCTTTGACTTTTTTCTCCTCCTTATCCACAACTTCAAGCAGCTCCTGTGGATATCCCTCAAGGCTGATGTGTTCCGGATCATCCAGGGCAGATTCAATATACGCAATATGATAGATCAGCTTCTCCCTGATCTCTTTAATGGCGCGGTAAACAGAGCCTCGAAGCTGATCCATGGAGCTTCGCAGAGCATACTCATTTTTTGCCTGAATCACATCCATAACCGCTTCTGCCTGGGAAAGATCCAGACGCCCGTTGAGAAAGGCGCGTTTGGTAAATTCTCCAGGTGCAGCAATTTCAGCGCCGTTTTTCAGCACGGTTTCCAGCACCCGTTTCATGGCAAACACACCGCCGTGACAGTCGATCTCCACCGTATCCTCCCCTGTAAAGGTTCTGGGAGCATACATCAGCATAACAAGGACTTCATCTATCAGCTCCTCCCCATCATAAATATATCCATAATGGATGGTATGGGTGGGCTGTTCTTTAATCTGCTTTTTCCCGCCTTTTGAACGATAGATCCGGGATATGACATCCATGGCATTTTCTCCGCTGATGCGGATAATTCCGATTCCCGACGCGCTCATGGCCGTTGAAATCGCAGCAATCGTTGTTTCCATTTCGTCCTCCTTTTTATTTTCCGGAACGCCGAAGCATTCCTTTTCTCAGTAATCTCATTTAATGTTATATATAAATAAAAAAATGTTATTCCAGATAAAAACGGGCACGTTCTGATCACGTGTTATCCTCGCTTTCACCATAGAATAACATTTTTTTGAATTTATTCAAGCCTTAATTCCTGTAAAGGTATTGAAAATTAATATCTTTTCAGTTTCACCACTACATGACGGTATGGTTCTTCTCCTTCGCTGACTGTCTCAACGAACTTATTTCCCTGGAGAGCAGAGTGAATGATTCTTCTCTCATACGGGTTCATCGGTTCCAGTACAACAGGCTTTCTTGTCTTCTTTACCTTGTATGCAATACCGCGGGCAAGGTTCTCCAGTGTTTCTTTACGGCGTCTGCGGTAATCCTCGGTATCAAGCTTTACACGAATGTAATTTGCTTTTCCCTTATTTACCACAAGACTGGTCAGATACTGAAGAGAGTCAAGAGTCTGTCCTCTCTTACCAATGAGGATTCCCATATCCTCGCCTTCGAAATCTACTTCAAGGCTTCCGTCATTTGTATTGTATTTGGATGTGATCTCCACTTCCCCGAGATTCATGGAAGCGAACACATCGCGAAGAAATACAACTGCTCTTTCTTCGATTTCTTTAATTTCTGCCGGATCTGTAAGAATTTCAACAGCCTTTGTCACCTTAGCCGGTTTTTCTTTTGCTGTTTCTTTTGGTTCTTTCGGCATTTTTTCCTTAACCGGTTTCTCTTTTACAGGTTTTTCTTTAAACTGTTTCGCCGGTTTTGGCTGTTTCTCTTTTATTTCTTTAACTTCTTTTTTTGCTTTTACAGGCTCTGCTTTAGGAGCGCTTTTCGGAGCTTCCGGTTTTTTCTCTTCTTTGAAAGCATTGATTTTTACAGTTTCAACGATATCCTTCATTTCTTCTTCCGGAGAAACTGTTTCAATTTTACGAACCTTAACGATTGCTGGTTTGCTTCCTAATCCGAAAAATCCGCTGCTTCCTTCACTTACCACCTGGATATCCAACTGGTCACTGGATACGCCGAGCTCGATACAAGCCTTAGTGATGGCTTCACTTTTTGTTTTCGCTGAAAACTGGATATATTCCTCCATTATCAACCCCTCCGTTCCGGATTACTTCTTCTTATTACGTTCCTCAAAGTCTCTTACCATGTTTGCTTTTGCCGTGATACTTCCTGGTTTTGCATTCACTGCATTTTTGTAAGATTCTTCTACCTTCTTCGCTCTTGTTTCTGCTTCTTTATTGCTGCTTCCTTTTTCAACCTTGTTGATATTTTTCACATTCTGATGAGCCTGATTTGTGATTTTCTGAGGTGGAAGTCCCGCTTTTTCACGTTTCTTTTCCATCTTCTTCATATTCTCATTGATCAGGTCGTCAATTTTGATCTTATCCATATGACGGTTGATGATTACCTGCTGAATGCTTCGAACCACTGCACTGGCGATCCAGTAAATACCAAGACCTACCGGGAATGTGAAACAGAAGATTGCAGACATGATCGGCATAACCATGTTCATAGTCTTCATGGAGTTCATCATTGCGTTCTGCTCGCCGCCCTGGGGTTCTGCCTGAGGCATAAGCTTCAGGTTGAGCACCTGTGTCAGCCATGCAAGGAACGGAATCAGCACTGCTACGACTGCAAGAATAATTGCTCCGCCTGCAAAAGCAGCTTTAATGTAGTTCCATGGCATATCTGCAATGTTAAGTCCAAAGAAATTCTGCAGATGAGAAATTTCTCCTGCCGTATTGTTCAGAACATCTGAAAATCCGGAGAACTGATCCATTGCTGCAAGATCCTTCCACTGAGAAGGGGATAATGCGTATAAAAAGTCGATTACAGAGTTGCTTGTAGCCTGATCTCCTTCAAGAAACAGACGTACACGGGTCATTTTATTGGCATCAATAAAATTCTGAAGAATACTGGTGTAGCCTTCTACACCAACGATGTTGGTAACTGCTGCAGAAAAAATATCACGAACACTGCCTACGTATGCCGGAATGTTCTGGATCACCTGCCACAATGCCATCAAAATAGGAAACTGAATTGCAAGCTGCACACAGCTTCCTGTGGGAGAAACACCGTATTTCTGGTAAACAGCCTGTGTTTCTTCCTGCATTTTCTGCATGGAAACCTGGTCTTTTTTACCCTGATACTTTTTCTGAATTTTCTGAAGCTCCGGCTGCATAATTGAACTCAGCTTGGAGAATTTCTGCTGTTTGATCTGCAGCGGTGTCATAAGAGCGTAGATAATGATACTGAAGATAATGATACATAAGCCCAGGTTGTGGATGCCGATCGCATCGAGAATCCGGTAGATACCATCCATGATCCAGCCCATTACTGAAGCGATCTGTCCAATGATCGGAGTTCCGCTCTTTGTTGCTAAAATCATTTCCAAATCTCTTTCCTCCTAGAATCTTAAATGACAGGAGGGTTCCTTATTTCGTTAAGTTTCAGGAATTTCATCCTGTCTTTTTATGGTACGGGGTCATAGCCTCCATGGGAAAAGGGATTACACCTGAGTATCCTCCACGCAGCCAGAAGGCTGCCCTTGATCGCACCATATTTTTCAATTGCTTCTAAACCATATTGAGAACATGTGGGAATATAAGGACATTTCGTTCTCTTCATCGGCGATATATATATTTGATAGAGTCTGATCATCTTAATCAGAAATTTTTTCATCATCGTTTCCACCTATGATGTGATGCATACTGGCAAGGTGAAGCAGGGCGCTCTCTATTTCCTGAAAACTCCTGTCCTTCGCTGCCGGCCGTGCAACAACTACAATATCTAAATTGTTTCCAAATTTCATCTCATTTAACCGATAACCTTCTCTGATCAATCTGGTGACTCTGTGGCGCACCACACTATTCCCTACTTTTTTACTTACAGATATTCCCAGACGATTCTTCGTGTACGAATTCTTCCGTACATACATCACCAGATACCGATTTCCTTTTGATGTTCCATTCCTGTATACGTTTTGAAAGTCGTGATTTTTCTTTAAGGACTCTGATTTATGCATAGAATCCTCCTTTTCTTACATAGAAGAAAATTTTTTCATATAGAAGAAAAGACCACATAACTGCGGTCTTAATCTTAGGCTGATAACTGCTTTCTTCCTTTTAATCTTCTTGCAGCTAATACTTTACGTCCGCCAGCTGTGCTCATACGAGCTCTGAAGCCGTGAACTTTCGCTCTTGATCTTTTTTTCGGCTGAAATGTCATTTTCATAGGTAAAGCACCTCCTTCATCTATTTTACATGTTAAAAATTACCTGGTTAGAACATCATTTCAATTATATTCATAAACCCCAGATTCGTCAAGTAAAAATTTGTGGAAATGTTTTCCCGTTTTAAGGTGGATTGTGGACAGTTCTGATGGTTTACGTAAGATTATCCACAATTTGTGGATAACTTGTGGATAACTTGTGGAATATCTGCAAATATATCCACCTTTTATCCCCCTTTTTTACACATAAATATCAAAAAAACCTATAATTCCACCATTTTCGACAGTGCATAAACTTATACACATATTTTTCCCGGAATCTGGTGCATAATTCTGTTTTATGGTAACCAAAAAGGTACTATCCACCGTTATCCACACTAATCCACATAGAAAATGTTGATAACTTTTTCAAAAAAAAATTTTTCTGTGTCGAATAGTTCTAAATTTCCATTGATAAAAAAGATTATTTATTATAATATATAAAAGGATATTTATGTCTTTTTGAAGAATACGTGCTTATTGCATCCGGAAAATGACCTTGCCGGTCTTTTTCCGATGCATTTTTACTTATTAAATTGAAGTTAAATGAACCAGGAGAACCTAAAATGAACAAAGTTGTGGAAAAATGGGACGAAATTTTACAGATCGTCAAAACAGAACATGATTTATCTGAGGTTTCTTTTACTACCTGGCTGCAGCCTCTGAAAGTATATGAGGTAAAAGGAAACGTGGTCACGATCATTGTTCCCTCCGAACAGGTAGGATTGAACTATATCAGTAAAAAATACAAGCTTCCTCTGCAGGTCACCATCAGCGAAGTAACCGGAATGGATTCCTGCGAGGTAGTTTTCATCCTTCCTGAGGATGTGCCGAAGAAGGAAATCCCTGCATCTAAAGGGCTTTCCCAGGATGCCCGCTGCGAAGAGGCCCACCTGAATCCCAAATACACCTTCGACACTTTTATTGTAGGAAGCAACAATAAATTTGCCCAGGCTGCTGCCCTTGCAGTTGCCGAATCTCCGGGAGATGCCTACAATCCGCTGTTTATCTACGGCGGAGCCGGTCTGGGAAAAACGCACTTAATGCATTCCATCGCTCACTTCATCATCGATCATGATAAAGACAGTCGGGTGCTTTACGTGACAAGTGAAGAATTTACCAATGAGCTGATTGAAGCCATCCGAAACGGAAATAATACAGCAATGACAAAATTCCGTGAAAAATACAGAAATATTGACGTTCTTCTGGTCGATGATATCCAGTTTGTTATAGGAAAGGAATCTACACAGGAGGAATTTTTCCATACGTTCAACAGTCTTCACAGCGCCAAAAAGCAGATTATCATTTCTTCTGATAAACCGCCCAAGGATATGGAGATTCTGGAAGAACGTTTCCGTTCCAGGTTCGAGTGGGGTCTTATTGCAGACATCACCCTTCCGGATTATGAGACAAGAATGGCGATCCTTCATAAAAAAGAGGAGATGGACGGCTACAATATCAGCGAGGATGTTATTAAATATATTGCAAATAACATAAAATCAAATATCCGTGAACTGGAAGGCGCCTTTAATAAGGTTATGGCTTTTGCCAAACTGGAACAGAAGGAAGTAACTCTTGAGCTTGCAGAGCAGGCTTTGAAGGATATCATTTCTCCTGACGAAAAGAAGGTGATCACACCGGAATATGTGATTTCCATGGTTGCAGAACATTTTGACGTAAGCGTTTCCGACCTTCTGGGCAATAAACGAAATGCAAAAATCGTAGTTCCACGACAGGTTGCCATGTATCTTTGCAGGGAAATCATCTCAACTCCGTTGAAATCCATCGGAAAAAGTCTGGGAAACCGCGACCATACCACCATTATGCACGGTATTGAAAAGATTGAAAAAGAAATCTCCAGCGACGAAAACCTGAAAAATACCATTGAAACCTTAAAGAAAAAGATTAATCCACAGGGTTAAACTTCCTAATAAAGGTCTATGTGGATAAGTTTCCGTGAACGGGGTGTACAAAGTGTTGATAGAATGTGTATAAATGTGTATAACTTTTGGGGATAAAAAATGCCTTTCAGTTGTACACAGGTTATTCACATACTTTAACCACAGCTTTACACGAAGTTATCCATACCCGAACCCCTTGTATTTACTGCCCCCAACGGAGTTTTTCACATATTCACACCCCCTACGGCGGTTACGGCGGATTTTTTCTTAAATATATTTTATAAACAAACCACTTTATCCAGAAAGGGAGTTATACACATCATGAAAATCATATGTAATAAAAACAGCCTACTCAAAAGTGTAAGCATATCTCTGAAAGCTGTACCATCAAAAACAACCATGCCTATTCTTGGATGTATCTTAATCGATGCAACAGCAAACCAGATTAAATTTACTACCAATGATATGGAACTGGGAATTGAAACGATTGTAGAAGGTACCATTGCCGAAAGAGGAGTGGTAGCTCTGGATGCTAAAATTTTTTATGAAATCATCAGACGTCTTCCTGACAATGACGTTACCATTAAAACAGATGATAAATTTACTGCCACCATTACCTGTGAAAAAGCAAAGTTTAATATTCCCGGAAGATCAGGAGAGGATTTCGCATATCTCCCGATCATTGAAAGAGATGAATCTCTGACCATCTCACAATATACCTTAAAGGAGATGATTCGTCAGACAATTTTCTCAATTGCAGTTAACGAAAATAACCGCCTGATGACTGGTGAACTGTTTGAAATTAAAGATAACTGTCTGAAAATAGTTTCTCTTGACGGACACAGAATCGCTATCCGGAGAATGGAACTGAAAAACAGCTACTCTGACCGTAAGGTTGTAGTTCCCGGAAAAACTTTAAATGAGATCAGCAAGATTCTCTCCGGAGAGGTGGACGATCAGGTCAGCATTTTCTTTACCAAAAACCACATTCTCTTTGAATTTGATCAGACAATGGTAGTTTCCAGACTGATCGAGGGAGAATATTTCAGAATTGACCAGATGCTTTCCAGCGATTATGAGACAAAACTTACCATTAATAAAAAAGAATTCCTTGACTGTATCGACAGAGCGACACTTCTCGTAAGAGAGGGAGATAAGAAACCGATCATTATCAGTATCACAGACAACTCCATGGAATTAAAAATCGATTCCGCAATGGGTTCCATGAATGAGGATATTGATATTGAAAAAGAGGGAAAAGATATTCTGATCGGATTTAATCCTAAATTTTTGATCGATGCCTTAAAGGTCATCGACGATGAGACGATCAATATCTACCTTGTGAACCCGAAAGCTCCGTGCTTTATCAGGGACGATGAGGAGAACTACACATATTTGATCCTTCCGGTCAATATCAACCAGAATCAGGCAAGATAAGGGGTGTATAATTATGCAGGAAATTTGTATAAGAGATGAGTTCATTAAACTGGGACAGGCGCTGAAGCTTGCAGGTGTTGTAGAGGATGGAGTAGAGGCGAAATACGTGATCGCAGACGGACTTGTAAAGGTCAACGGGGAAGTGGATGTCCGCCGTGGACGGAAAGTTTATGAGGGCGATGTGATTTCTTATGATGGTAATGAAATTAAAGTGACCAGGTGAGCGAATGTATATTGAATCCGTTCAATTAAAAAATTTCAGAAATTACGATTCCCTGGAGCTTACCCTGGATAAGGGAACCAATATTTTTTACGGGGATAATGCTCAGGGAAAAACAAATATTCTGGAATCCGTTTATCTGTGCGGCACTACGAAATCTCACAAGGGAAGCAAGGACAGGGAAATGATCCGCTTCAATGAAGAGGAATCCCATATCCGTATGATTGTGAACAAGGACGGGGCGCCGTATAAGATAGATATGCATCTGAAAAAAAATAAAGCAAAGGGCGCAGCGATCAATGGTCTTCCTATCCGGAAGGCCAGTGAGCTTTTTGGCGTAGTAAATATGGTTTTTTTCTCTCCGGAGGACCTGAATATCATAAAGGACGGGCCGGGGGAAAGAAGAAGGTTCCTGGATCTGGAGCTCTGCCAGCTTGATAAAATATATCTTACAGATCTGGCAAACTATAACCATGCCATAAATCAGAGAAATAAGCTTCTCAAGGACTTATACGTGAATCCGGGGCTTAAGGACACTCTCGACATATGGGATATGCAGATTGTCAATTACGGAAATCGGATTATAGAGAAGCGCAGGGAATTTATAAAGGAATTAAATGAGATCATTCACGGGATTCACAGCAATCTCACAGGCGGGTCGGAGGAGCTGGAGATTCTTTATGAACCAAGCGTCTGCGAGGAGAATTTCGAGAAGGAGCTTATCAGAAACAGGGATCGGGATATGCGTATGAAGCTTACCTCCACAGGCCCCCACAGGGACGATCTCTGTGTGAAGGCAAACGGAATCGATATCCGCAGATTCGGTTCTCAGGGGCAGCAGCGAACAGCGGCTCTTTCCCTGAAGCTTTCTGAAATTTATATTGTGAAGCGCAGGATCAAAGATACGCCGATCCTTCTTCTCGACGATGTTCTGTCTGAGCTTGACAGCAGCAGACAGACATATCTGCTGGAAAGTATTCATGATATCCAGACAATGATAACCTGTACGGGACTGGATGATTTTATCAGCCACCGTTTTGAGATAAATAAGGTGTTTCATGTTGTGAAGGGACAGGTTTATGAACCCTGGCAGAAGTAGTTTTTGACAAAGCGTAATTGCTTATGATAAACTGGGCTTAAGACTGTGTAATGATGAGTTTGGAGATGAATTTGTCTCCGGGAAAGTTGGTGAATGTATTGGACAAAGAAGAATTTCGGATAAAACTTGAAGAAATTAATAAACTGGTTCAGCTTAAGGACTATAAAGGCGCTATGAGTATTGTGGACAGCATCGACTGGCGTCGCGTGAAGAACGTCCGCACACTGTGCGTGGTAGGTGAGATTTATGCTGCAAATAAGCGGTATGAGGACAGTAAAGAGATTTTCCTTTTGGCTTACAACAGAGCGTCTATCGGAAAAAATATTCTGTACCGCCTGATCGAGATTTCATTAAAGATGAATGATATCGAAGATGCCGTGGAATTTTTCGACGAATACAAGCAGGTAGCGTCAAACGACAATACCCAGTATATTCTGGAATATAAGATCGCAAGAGCGAAGAATGCATCTTTAAATGAGCAGATTAAAATACTCGAAGAGTATAAGGACAGGGAATTTACGGAAAAATGGTCTTATGAGCTGGCCACCCTTTACTATAAAGCCGGGGATAAAGAAAGATGTCTTGACTTATGCAACGAGATCATTCTGTGGTTCAGCGAGGGCAAATACGTAACAAAGACACTGGACCTTAAAATGCGTATGGGAGAACTGACCGGAGCCGAACGTGAGAAATTTGAGCAGCAGTTTATTCCGAAACTGATCACACCGGAAGAGAAGAAGGCGATGGAGGAGGATACTGCAAAGAGCGAAGGGGAAGCAATCCCGGAAGTATCTGAGAAACCGGAGAACAAGCGGATTGAGAGTATCCGTATGGACGAAAGAGATCTCAGCAGTGTAGAGAGCCTTCAGGAAAAAATATCAAAGGGTATCCGTGATATCTTTAACGGCAAAAAGAAAGAGGACGACTCAGAAGAGGAAGAAGGAACAGAGACAGAAACTTCAGAAGCAATTCCGGAGGAACTGATCAAAACAGGAAATTCTGCTTCGGAGCCGGAGAACGTACCTGCACTTGAGCCGGAAACACCGGGTGTGAAGCCTGATTTTTCAAATACGATCAAAATGCCGGAATTAAAGATACCAGCTTCTATGAAGAATATAGATATTCCTCAGGCTCCGTCTATTCCGACACCGGATATTACGCCGGAAGAAATTGCCGAGGAAAAGAAAAGCTTTGATTTTGACTTTAATCTTGAGGACACTATTCTTGCGGCTGCCAGCGCACAGGGAATTGAGATTCCCCAAGAACCGGCAGCAGACCAGACTTCTGACATGATGGAGACGGCTTCGGAGGAAGAGTTGCCTGAAGAAGCAGAGAAACAGGAGGAAGTACCGGAGACTGTTCCGGAAGCTTTGAAGGAAGCTGCTTTTGAACAGACGGTTCGTCCTGTGGAGAAGAAGCAGGAAATTCCGAGACTGGAGGAAGAGGAATTCCTTTCCGAAGAGGATCTCCAGAGTGCGGAGGAAGAGTTCCTGAACGGTCCTGCTTCCAGAAAGCCTGATTTCAATCTTACAGACAATGATGAGGAGGATTTCCTTGGAAACCTTCTGAAGGATGAAGCAGATGTTCTTGCAAAGGATGAGCCCGCCTTTGAGGAACCCCAGCAGGTGAAAAGAGCTCTCACAGAAGAGGAAGAGCTGGAGCAGTTAATCGCATCCTTCCAGACAGGAGACGAGACAGATCCTCTTGACATTATTCCGAGAGAGAGAGAGCTTCGGGATGAGGAGAAGAAGATATTTACATACTTCGTGAAAGTTCCGGGACTGGAGGAACAGCTGATCGATACTTTATGCGATGTACAGCTTGCAGCAGCAGACAAAACGTCCAAAACAGGAAATATTATTATCATGGGCGGAAGAGAATGTGGAAAGACAAGACTGATCTCAGGTCTGATTCCCGCAATCTGCAAAGAGCTGAATATCGAGGCTTCCAAGGTTGCCTATGTTTTTGCGGACCAGATCAATGACAAAGATATTCCGGCAATTGTGAAGAAGCTTTCCGGCGGATTTCTTGTTATCGAAAATGCAAACCAGTTAAATCAGCAGACAGTAGATATGCTTGATAAGGCAATGGAGACAGATACGGAAGGCATGATCGTGATCATTGAGGATGAGAAGATCGGAATGCGTAAGCTTATGGCCAGATTCCCGAAATTTGCGAAGAAGTTTACCTCGATGATCAATATCCCTGTTTTTACCAATGATGAGCTTGTTAATTTTGCGCGGGTTTATACAAAAGAAAACGGATACACCATCGATCAGATGGGAATGCTGGCGCTTTATAATCTGATCAGCGTAAATCAGAAGGAAGACGAGCCGATGAGCGTGGGAGCCGTGAAAGATCTGATCGATGGGGCTATTATGAAATC
Source organism: Clostridiales bacterium (assembly GCA_019416265.1). Lineage (GTDB taxonomy): Bacteria > Bacillota > Clostridia > Lachnospirales > Lachnospiraceae > Blautia_A. The sequence goes on from DXXQ01000067.1 coordinate 25,166, forward strand.
CCAGGGAGGCATCCGTAAATTTAAACGCAATATTTCCAAGAAACGTACAGACAACGATGGATTTATTGTTCTGTATGAGAAAGACTTTATAAAATAAAAAGAAAAGGAAGTAATGATTATGACCAGACCCTATCTTGGAAATCCCAAATATACCATAGAAGTGCTTCAGAAGTATAATTTTGCTTTCCAGAAACGGTTTGGTCAGAACTTTCTGATCGATACCCATGTACTGGAGAAAATTATTGCTTCTGCAAATATCACAAAGGATGATTTTGTTTTGGAGATCGGTCCGGGAATCGGTACGATGACGCAGTATCTTGCAGAGGCTGCAAGAGAAGTGGCGGCTGTGGAAATTGACAATACATTGATTCCGATTCTTGCAGATACGCTGAAAGATTGGGATAATGTAACAGTTATCAATAACGATGTGCTGAAAGTGGATCTGAGACAGCTTGCCATTGAGAAAAACGGCGGAAGACCGATTAAGGTAGTGGCAAATCTGCCTTACTATATAACAACTCCCATTATCATGGGACTTTTTGAAAATAAAGTGCCTATCGATTCCATTACGATCATGGTTCAGAAAGAAGTGGCAGACAGAATGCAGGTGGGACCGGGAACAAAGGACTACGGCGCTCTGTCCCTGGCAGTACAGTATTATGCGAAACCTCAGATTGTGGCAAATGTGCCGCCGAACTGTTTTATGCCAAGACCAAAGGTGGGAAGCGCTGTGATCCGGCTGGAGAAATATGAGCAGCCGCCTGTACAGGTGAAGGATGAGAAACTGATGTTTCGCATTATCCGGGCTTCTTTTAACCAGAGAAGAAAAACGCTTGTAAATGGATTAAAAAATTCTCAGGAATTAAGTTTTACCAAAGAGGAGATCGAGAAAGCGCTGACTGTATGCGGCTTATCCCTGAATGTAAGAGGAGAGGCTCTGACTCTGGAACAGTTTGCAGAACTGGCGAATGCCTTTTATGATCTGAAAAATAAATAAAAAGACAAAACAAAAAGCATCCGGTGGCTAGGCGGGTGCTTTTTGCATGTTACATCTCGAATTTATTTTTTTAAAAGGAAGGAGAGTTGATTACTTTGGGGAGTAATCAACATATGAAAAAGAAATTTTATAAAAATAATGTTGGCTGTATTATTTTTATGGTTACAGTATATCTGAGAGATGTGAGAGAATCATGTTTAACTTATGAAAAAATTTTGAACAAATGTCGAAAGATTTATGAATGTGACGAACGCCTGGCAGAATATGGGAGAAAGAAGGGAAAAATCTGTGTTTTGCAGAGAAAAAAGAGATGAGAGAAAGGGGAAAAAGGGGGAAGAGATTTCCTCAAAAATTTACAGGGGTAAAGTGTATAAAATCTAGAAAATATGTAATTTTTCTATAAAAAAATAATAAATATAAAAATAAAATTGTGCAAAAAAACCAGAATTAATTTTGAATTCATAGTTTGTTCATATTATGTTCATAAGTGATTGATATGATGTATTCAGTTCGAAAGAACGTACGAAAGACGTTGTAATGTTATCATTACACATATATTTTTTCATAATAATTGCCCCGGTAAACCACTGCCGGGGCACTCCTCGTATACGAGCCTCTTTTTCAGGGGCTTTTTTTATTTCCATTCTTCAGAGTGTGTGATATAATGAGAAAAATACAAGGATATTTTTTGAAAATAAGTGTGAAAAGATTATAGAAGATAAGCAAATAGAGGATGAGCAAAAGGAGATAATAGTTATGGCTGAAACAATGAAAGATTTTGAAGCGGAGCTGGAAGCGTCTTTTAAAAAAATTGAGGAAGGCGATATTCTCACCGGTACAGTGATCAGCGTAGATGAAAAAGAAGTGGTGCTTGACCTGAAATATTATGCCGAAGGAATCATTCCTGTAGAGGATTACAGCAGGGAGCCGGGATTCAATGTGAAAGATGAGGTACATGTGGGAGACGAGGTTTCCGCCACTGTAGTGAGAAAGGATGACGGGCACGGAAATATCCTGCTGTCCAGAACAGAGGCCAACGATGTTCTCGCATGGGAGAAATTAAAAGAGTTAAAGGAATCAGGAGAAGTCCTGAACGTAGTGGTAAAGGGAATTGTAAATGGCGGCGTGATCGCATATGTGGAGGATGTGCGCGGCTTTATTCCTGCTTCCAAGCTGGCTCTTAATTATGTGGAGGATACCAATGAATATCTGAACAGACAGATTCAGGTACAGGTTTTTGACGTAGAGAAAGAAAGCGGCAGACTGATTCTCTCTGCGAAAGAGATTTTAAGGGAAAAAGCGGAAGAGGAGAGAAAGAATAAGGTTTCCAATCTGGAAGTGGGCCTTGTGACAGAGGGTACAGTAGAAAGCCTTCAGCCATACGGGGCGTTTGTAGATCTCGGAAACGGACTTTCCGGACTTGTCCATATTTCCCAGATCTGTGAAAAGAGAATCAAAAAACCATCAGAGGTACTTGCAGCAGGGGACAAGGTAAAGGTGAAGGTGATTGCTGTCAAAGACGGTAAAATCAGTCTCAGCATCAAAGAAGCCTCCGACGTTATGGCAAAAGAAATCGAGGAGGAGGTAATCGAGCTTCCGGATGCGAAAGAGGAGGCTACAACCTCTCTCGGCTCTTTATTTGCAGGGATCAAATTGGATTAAAAGTTAGTGAAAAGGGAAGAGTTTTCATGAAAAATCAGGAAAAAATATATGTACTTGGACATAAAAATCCGGATACAGATTCCATCTGTTCTGCAATTGCATATGCAGATATTAAAAACAGAACCGGACAGAGCAGTACCAGATATGTTCCGAAACGGGCAGGTCAGCTGAATGAAGAAACAGAGTACGTCCTGAGCCGTTTTGGAGTCCGTCCGCCGGGATATCTTTCCAACATCGGAACCCAGGTAAAGGATATGGACATTCGCATCAGTCCGGAGGCAGACAAGAGTATGTCTCTGAAAAATGCATGGGATCTTATGCAGGAAAAAAGTATCGTGTCACTTCCTATCCGCGATAAGGACGGAATCCTGGAAGGGATGATCACCATCGGGGATATTGCCCAGACCTATATGGATACCACGGACAGCTATCTTTTGTCCAATGCAAGGACTCAGTACAAGAGGATTGCAGAGACAATAGAGGGAATCGTGATCGAAGGAAACGAGCACGGCTATTTTGTGAAAGGTAAGGTGCTTGTTGGAACTGCAAATCCGGAGATGATGAAGGAATACATTGAGGAGGATGATCTCATCATCATGGGAGACCGTGAGGAGGATCATCTTGAGGCGATCGAGCAGAATGTAAGCTGTATCATTGTCAGCATGGGTGTGGAGGTTTCCGAAAAGGTAATCAGGCTTGCCCATGAAAAAGACATTGTGATCATTATGTCTCCTCACGATACGTTCACCATTGCAAGACTGATCAATCAGAGTATCCCTGTGAAATATATTATGCAGACAGAAAATCTGATTACCTTCAGCACAGAGGATTTCACAGATGACATCCAGGAAATCATGATCCAGCACCGTCATCGCGCCTTTCCCGTTATCAATAAAAAGGGAAGATGCGTAGGAACGATTTCCAGACGAAATTTCCTGGATATTCAGAAAAAGAAGGTAGCCCTTGTGGATCACAATGAGAGAACACAGGCAGTTGATAATATCGAAAAAGCAGAGATCGTGGAAATTATCGACCATCACAAGCTGGGATCTCTTGAGACTATGAAGCCGATCTCCTTCCGGAATCAGCCGGTGGGCTGTACTGCGACGATTTTGTATCAGATGTACGGAGAACAGAGAATCGAGATTTCTCCTACCATCGCAGGGCTTCTCTGTGCAGCTATCATTTCCGACACTCTGATGTTCCGTTCTCCCACCTGTACGCTTGCGGACAAAATGGCAGCGGGAGCCCTGGCTCTCATTGCAGATATCAATATCGAGCAGTTTGCAAGAGAAATGTTTAAGGCGGGAAGCAACCTTAAGGATAAGTCTCCGGAAGAGATCTTTTATCAGGATTATAAGAAATTTATTGCAGAAGGCGATGTGACCTTTGGCGTGGGACAGATCAGTTCCATGGATGATTCCGAGCTTCTTGACATTAAAGAGCGCCTGCTGCCGTTTATGGTAAGCGAATGCGGACGTCACGGAGTCACCAGGGTTTACTTTATGCTGACAAATATCATAGAAGAATCCACAGAGCTTCTCTACTATGGCGAGGGAAGCGAGGAAATGGCAAAAACAGCCTTTAATATTGAACCGGAGAATGAGGCGTTCTATCTGAGAGGAATTGTTTCCAGAAAGAAACAGCTGATTCCGGCTCTGATGGAAGCTGCGGTTATGAATCAGAACGATTATAGTTAAGGACGGGATCAAAATGCCGAAAAAATTATGGAAAGCCGGTAATATGCTATATCCGCTTCCGGCAGTTATGGTAAGCGTGTCTGACGGAAACGGGAAGGACAATATCATCACCGTGGCATGGGCAGGCACAGTCTGCACCAATCCGCCCATGGTATCTATCTCTGTAAGACCATCCCGGTATTCCTACCAGATGATCAGGGATACCGGAGAATTTGTGATCAATCTCACAACAGAGGAGCTTGCCTACGCAACCGATTACTGCGGTGTGCGTTCAGGAAGGGACGTAGACAAGTTTGCGGAAATGCATCTTACAAAAGAAAAGGCAGAATATGTGAAGGCTCCCCTGATCAAAGAATCCCCTGTTTCGATTGAATGCAGGGTGAAAGAAGTGAAGGAGCTGGGCTCTCATCATATGTTTCTTGCAGAGGTTCTCGCTGTTCATGCAGAGGAGGCGTATATGGATGAAAAGGAGAAATTCCACCTGAATAAAGCCCGTCCTCTGGTATATTCTCACGGGGAATATCTTGGAACAGGGAAAAAGCTGGGAACCTTTGGATACAGTGTGAAAAAAAAGAAAAAGACCCGCAGAAAAGCCTGAAAATCAATAAAAATCATTCTGGCGATTATGCTGAAAATTATGCTGTGAATTATGCTGAAACGAAAGGATACAAGAATGAATAACGTGATACTGATCGGGATGCCCGGCGCTGGAAAAAGTACTCTGGGAGTAGTTCTTGCCAAGGTATTGGGATATGAATTTCTGGACTCTGATCTTCTGATCCAGAAGCAGGAAAAAAAGCGTCTTTCCCGTATTATTGAGGAAAAAGGAACCGACGGGTTTATGGCTGTGGAGAATCGTGTAAACGCATCCATAGAGACAGAACATACGGTGATCGCAACAGGGGGAAGCGTCGTATACTGCGATGAGGCCATGGAGCATCTGAGGTCGATAGGCAAGGTTGTGTATATGAAGCTCTCCCTTAAGGCTGTTTCCAGAAGACTGGGTAATTTAAAGGGTCGCGGCGTTTTATTAAAGGATGGCCAGACATTACAGGATTTATACGAAGAAAGAACTCCTTTATATGAAAAATATGCAGACATTGTGGTAGATGAAGAAGGGAAAGATTTGGAAGCAAGTCTGCAGGCAGTTTTGGAGATACTGAATAGTGAAAAGTAACTGTTAACACAGGAAGAGCCTGAACGAGTTTTTGCGAAAAAAATAATTTTTGTTTACAAATGGCAAAACTATGTTATAATATACAACTGATTTCGTAAAAACCGCGGATTACAGATTGCGCGGAGCTATTGGAGTATATTATAATTGTTTTTTAGAATTTCGTTTTCGCTCGTGGAGTGTAAATAATCATAGAGGTGTATTATGGAACAGTATGTTATCAAAGGTGGCAACCCTTTAGTCGGTGAAGTCGAGATTGGCGGCGCGAAGAACGCGGCTCTGGCAATCCTGGCAGCAGCGATTATGACAGATGAAACTATTTTAATTGAAAATCTGCCGGATGTAAGAGACATCAATGTACTGCTTGAAGCGATCGCCGGAATCGGCGCGCAGGTAGAAAGGATCAATCATTCTACAGTGAAGATCAATGGTTCAACCATCGGCGACGTCAGTGTAGACTATGAATATATCAAAAAAATCCGTGCTTCCTACTATCTTCTGGGAGCCCTCCTCGGAAAATATAAACATGCAGAAGTTCCCCTTCCCGGCGGATGCAACATCGGAAGCCGTCCGATTGACCAGCATCTGAAGGGATTCCGCGCTCTCGGCGCAGATGTGGATATTCTTCACGGGGCGATTGTGGCGAAAGCGAAGAATCTCCACGGCAGTCATATTTTCCTTGATGTGGTATCTGTTGGAGCGACAATTAATATTATGATGGCGGCAGCTATGGCGCCGGGACGTACCATCATCGAGAATGCGGCAAGAGAACCTCATGTAGTTGATGTTGCCAATTTCCTGAACAGTATGGGAGCCAACATTAAAGGCGCAGGTACAGATGTGATCCGTATCAAAGGTGTGGAGAAGCTTCACCGCACAGAATATTCCATTATTCCGGATCAGATCGAGGCTGGTACCTTTATGTTTGCAGCAGCTGCAACAGGCGGAGATATCACTGTAAAAAATGTAATTCCCAAGCATCTGGAGGCTACGACAGCGAAACTGGAGGAGATCGGATGTGAAGTACAGGAATTTGACGATGCAGTTCGTGTCCGCGCTACAGGAAACCTTCGCCGTACCCATGTAAAAACACTTCCATATCCGGGATATCCTACCGATATGCAGCCGCAGATCGGAGTGACCCTGGCGCTGGCAGAGGGGACAAGTATTGTCACAGAGAGTATTTTTGAAAACCGTTTCAAATATGCAGACGAGCTTGCACGTATGGGCGCCCATATCAAGGTGGAAGGCAATTCTGCCATCATTGACGGCGTGAAGAAGCTTACAGGAGCCAGAGTCAGCGCACCTGACCTCCGTGCAGGAGCAGCTCTTGTGATCGCAGGTCTTGCAGCAGAAGGCGTGACGATTGTGGACGATATCGTTTATATCCAGAGAGGATACGAGCGTTTTGAGGAGAAGCTTCGTGCTCTTGGGGCGCAGATCGAAAAGGTTTCCAGCGAGAAGGAAATCCAGAAATTTCGTCTCCGCGTAGGGTGATTTTAAACCCGGCAGTTTATAAAGATTTGATAAAAAACAAAAAAATTGTTGACAATCCGGAGCAATGAGTATATTGTATGGGTTGCAGCAATCAATAAAAGATAAAAATAGCCTTTTATTCAGAGTGGTGGAGATACAAAGGATCTGTGAAGCCACGGCAACCCCTGGATGTCAGGAAGGTGCCAACCTGAGCGAGTAATCGAACAATAAGAGGATTGTTTATGAAATAGAACAGTCCGATTCGTTCGGGCTGTTTTTACGTATTCTGAAAAAATAAAGGAGAAAACAATGGAGAAAATTTTATTTACATCTGAATCTGTAACAGAAGGCCATCCGGATAAAATGTGCGACGCCATTTCCGATGCCATTCTTGACGCTCTTATGGAGCAGGACCCAATGAGCCGTGTAGCATGTGAGACAGCTACAACAACAGGTCTTGTACTTGTCATGGGTGAAATTACAACAAACGCTTATGTGGACATTCAGAAAATCGTAAGAGATACTGTTCGCGAAATCGGTTATACACGCGGAAAATTCGGCTTTGACGCAGATACCTGCGGTGTGATCACAGCTATCGACGAGCAGTCTGCGGATATTGCTCTTGGTGTAGATAAGGCTCTGGAAGCAAAAATGGGCGAGGACGAGATCGACGCCATCGGAGCCGGAGATCAGGGTATGATGTTCGGTTACGCTACAAATGAAACAGAAGAATATATGCCTTATGCCATCAATCTGGCACATAAGCTTGCATACCAGCTTACAAAGGTTCGTAAGGACGGTACATTAAGCTATTTAAGACCGGATGGAAAAACTCAGGTTACAGTAGAGTACAATGAAGAGGGCAAGCCGTTCCGTCTCGACGCAGTGGTATGCTCTACACAGCATGACCCGGAAGTGACACAGGAGCAGATCCATGAGGACATCAAAAAATATGTATTTGATGCCATCATTCCGGCAGATATGGTTGACGAAAATACCAAATACTTTATCAACCCGACAGGCCGTTTCGTTATCGGCGGACCTCACGGAGACAGCGGTCTTACAGGACGTAAGATTATCGTAGATACCTACGGCGGAATGGGACGTCACGGCGGCGGCGCTTTCTCCGGAAAAGACTGTACAAAGGTAGACCGTTCTGCAGCATATGCAGCCCGTTACGTTGCAAAAAATATCGTGGCAGCAGGACTTGCAGACAGATGCGAGATTCAGCTTTCTTACGCGATCGGTGTGGCACAGCCGACATCCATTAACGTGAATACCTTCGGAACAGGCAAATTATCTGACACAAAACTGGTAGAGATCATCCGTGAAAACTTTGATCTCCGTCCGGCAGGAATCATTAAGATGCTTGACCTTCGCCGTCCGATCTACAAACAGACAGCAGCTTACGGACATTTCGGAAGAACTGACGTAGACCTTCCATGGGAAAAACTGGACAAGGCTGAGGACTTAAAGAAATACTTATAATTTTTTGAGAAAATCTGAAAACATAAAACTGGCAGCGCCTTACGCGATTTCCGGACCGAAATCGCGGAGGGCGCTTTTTTCTTTATAAAAAATTTAGAGATGGTACAGATGCTTTATGATATAATGGCATTAAAGAACGAAATAATGTTGTACGTGGTTTCTTGAAACATTAAATTCGGAATTTGAAGAAAGAACGGTGCATTTTTTATGAAAATGAAAACGAGGATCATTGTCGGCTTTGTGATGATCATTCTGGTTCCACTTCTGCTTTTTTCTGCAACTCTGTACGGATTCAGTCAGTCTCAGGCAAAACGGCTTCTGGAAAAAAGCAACGGTGATTCTCAGGAAATCGTATATGATATCATCACAGAAATCAACAACAGCCAGATGCAGGTCAGGTTAATGACGAAGGATCTCTTATTTACGGCTCTGATCATTCTGCTGTTTACAGCGCTGTCTGTAGGCTTATGGATTTACAGAAGTATTGCGGCGCCTCTTTTAAATCTGAAAAAGGCAACCCATAATATAAAAGAGGGAAACCTGGATTTTGTCCTGGAGGTGGAGGGCAACGATGAGTTTTCGGAGCTTTGCCAGGACTTTGAGGAGATGCGAAGGCGGCTGAAGGAGTCTGCGGAGGAAAAGGTACTGCTGGATAAAGAAAACAAAGAACTGATCAGTAATATTTCCCATGACCTGAAGACGCCGATCACAGCAGTAAAGGGATATGTAGAGGGAATTATGGACGGCGTAGCCGACACGCCGGAGAAGATGGACCGCTACATTAAAACAATTTACAATAAGACAAATGAGATGGATCACCTCATCAATGAGCTCACTTTTTACTCTAAGATTGACACAAACAGGATTCCTTATACCTTCAGTAAGCTGAATGTGGAGGATTATTTCGGAGATTGTGCAGAGGAAGTGGGACTTGAGCTTGAGACAAGAAATATAGAGCTTGTCTATGCAAATTATGTAGAACAAAATGTTCTTGTAATAGCGGACGGAGAACAGATCCGCCGTGTGATCCACAATATTATCAGCAATGCCATCAAATATATGGAAAAGGACAGAAAGATCATTCAGATCCGCGTGAAGGATGTGGGAGATTTTATCCAGGTGGAGATTGAAGATAACGGCAAGGGAATTGCTTCCAAGGATCTCACCCATGTATTCGACCGTTTTTACCGCACGGACGTATCCAGAAATTCGTCAAAGGGCGGAAGCGGAATCGGTCTTTCCATTGTGAAAAAGATCATTGAGGATCACGGAGGAAAGGTATGGGCGACAAGCAGGCTTGGAATTGGAACGATTATGTATTTTGTACTCAGAAAATATCAGGAGGTACCGGCAGAATGAGCAGGATTTTAATTATAGAAGACGAAGAGGCGATTGCAGATCTGGAGAAAGACTATCTGGAGCTGTCCGGTTTTGAGGTGGAGATCTGTAACCGGGGAGATACAGGACTGGAACGGGCGTTAAGCGAGGAATTTGATCTGATCATCCTTGATCTGATGCTTCCTGAAGTAGACGGCTTTGAAATTTGCAGACAGGTGCGCCAGGAGAAGAATACCCCGATCATTATGGTTTCCGCAAAAAGGGACGATATTGACAAGATCAGAGGACTGGGGCTGGGAGCAGATGATTATATGACGAAGCCGTTCAGTCCAAGCGAGCTGGTAGCGCGGGTCAAGGCACATATGGAGCGCTATAACCGCCTGATCGGTTCTCAGGCACAGAAGAACGATATTGTGGAAATACGTGGAATCAAAATTGACAAGACAGCCCGCAGGGTATGGGTGAATGGAGAGGAAACTACCTTTACATCCAAAGAGTATGATCTTTTGACCTTCCTTGCCCAGAACCCCAACAGGGTGTTTACCAAAGAAGAGCTGTTTCGGGAAATCTGGGATATGGAATCTGTAGGAGACATTGCCACAGTTACCGTGCATATCAAGAAGCTCCGCGAAAAAATAGAAGTGAATACAGCGAAGCCTCAGTATATTGAGACAATCTGGGGCGTGGGTTACAGATTTAAGGTTTGATTCCTGATTCGGAAGAAATCAGTTAGTTTAGAAGGGCATCTTATGGGAAAACTTTATAAAGAATTGGAAGCTTACGGGAAAAGTGATTTTTATCCCTTTCACATGCCGGGGCATAAAAGAAATCTCCGGGCTGTGGAGGGGGAATTTCCCCTGGAAAGGGATATTACGGAAATCAGCGGATTTGATAATCTTCATCATCCGGAGGGAATCATCAAAGAAGCACAGGAAGCGGCGGCCCGGCTGTACGGGACACAGAAATGCCTGTTCAGCGTAAACGGAAGTACGGCTGCGCTTCAGGCTGCCATCAGCGCCTGTGTACAAAAAGGCGGGAAAATCCTTATGGCAAGAAACTGTCATAAGGCAGTTTATCATACATTATATTTGCGGGATATACAGCCGGTTTATATTTATCCACAGTCAGATCCAAAGCTGGGGATAAACGGAGGAATTTCTCCGGTCCGTGTGGAAAGATACCTGGAGGAGAACCAGGATGTGGAGGCGGTTCTCATCACATCGCCTACTTATGACGGAGTAGTTTCTGATGTGAAAAATATTGCACATGCAGCGCATAAATTCGGGATTCCCCTGATCGTGGATGAGGCCCATGGAGCCCACTTACGGTTTTCCGATTATTTTCCGGATTCAGCAGCGGATCTGGGGGCGGATATTGTGGTACAGAGCTTTCATAAGACGTTGCCGTCCATGACTCAGACTGCAGTTCTTCATGTGTGCAGCAGCCGGCCGGATATGGAGAAGATAAGAAGATTTATGGATATTTATCAGACCAGCAGTCCCTCTTATATTCTCATGGCAAGTATTGATGCCTGCATAGATAAATTAAGCTGCGACGGCAGCAGGATGTTTGAAGAGTTTACGAAGAATCTGGAAGCGGTAAGGCGCAGGCTGTGCCAGTGCAGGCACATTGTTCTTATAAATCCAGATTTAAGGCCGGAAACCCTGAAATGTACGGGAGTTTATGGATTTGACCGTTCGAAGTTCCTTTTTTCTACAGTGGGGACTTCTTTGACGGGAAAGACACTCCATGAAATTCTGCGAGAGGAATTTCATATCGAGATGGAGATGGAATCGGAGAACTATGTTCTGGGAATTGCCTCTGTCTGTGATACAAAAGAAGGGATGGACCGCTTAGTAGCCGCCATTGAAGAGATTGACCGAAGAGAAGGAAGGAAGGACATAAAAGAAACGGAGGAGAAAGAGCCGTGCACATATGCCAAGATGGTGCAGATGACCAGCATTTCTCAGGCTATGGACGCGCCGCAGAAGCGCTGCCATCTTGAGGAAAGCATTGGCCGTATTTCCGGGGAATTTGCATATCTTTACCCGCCGGGAACTCCGATTCTTGTGCCGGGAGAACAGATTACTGGACATTTCGTGAGAAATGTGAGAAGATACCTTGAGCAGGGCTTTGAACTGCAGGGATTAAGCGACAGCACAAATCAGACGATCTGTGTCGTTGCCCGATAGGTGGATAAAAACAAATGGGAAAAATTTTTTACATTATGGGAAAGAGCGCATCCGGAAAGGATAAGATTTATTCTCTTCTGGGGGCGAATGAGAAGCTTGGCTTAAACAGGCTTGTTTTATATACGACCCGTCCCATCAGGGCCGGGGAGGAAGACGGAAAGAACTATTTTTTTACAGACGAAAAAAAGTTAAAGGAATTCCGGAGAAAGGGCTGTCTGATCGAGGCGAGAAATTATAATACCGTTCACGGAATCTGGACGTATTTTACAGCAGACGACGGTCAGGTGGATCTGAGCCGGTCGGATTATCTGGGAATCGGAACACTGGAATCTTTTATAAAAATGAGAAAATATTACGGCAAAGACGCAGTTTGTCCCCTTTATATCCAGGTGGAGGACGGAGAGCGTCTTTCCAGGGCTCTCAAAAGAGAACGGGAGCAGGCCAATCCGAAATATGAGGAAATGTGCCGGAGATTTCTGGCGGACCAGCTTGATTTCTCGGAGGAGAATGTGGCGAAGGCAGGAATCTGGAGGCGGTTTGTGAATGATGATCTGGACACCTGTGTTTCTGAGATTGTCAGCTATATCGAAGAAGTTCGAAAATGAATATAAAAGCAATTTTCAAACACTCTCTATGCAATAAATACGGTTTATGGTATAATCAACAGGAAAACAAAAAAGCGGGGTGATTCTTATGATGGGATTTAACAACATTATTGGACATGAGGAAATTATCAGACACTTAAAGAATGCAATTTCCACGGGAAAGGTATCCCATTCCTATATTTTTACAGGAGAACAGGGATCCGGGAAAAAGCTCCTTGCGGGGACTTTTGCGGCCACGCTCCAATGTGAAAAAGGAGGCACGGAGCCTTGCCAGAAATGTGATTCCTGTAAAAAGGCAGCAGGAAAGAATCATCCGGATATTATTTTTGTGACTCATGAGAAGCCGGGAATCATTTCCATTGATGAGATTCGCGAGCAGGTGATCCACGATGTGGCGATCAAACCATACTGCAGCCCTCATAAGATTTATGTGATTCCGGATGCGGATATGATGAACCCGCAGGCGCAGAACGCGCTTTTAAAAACCATTGAGGAACCGCCGGAATATGCGGTGATCATGCTTTTGACAAATAACATCGACGGGCTTTTGCCGACAATCCGTTCCAGATGTGTAAGACTGGATCTGAAGGTTGTTGACGACGGGCTTGTAAAGAAATATCTGATGGAACGGCTTCATGTTCCGGATTACCAGGCAGAGATCGATGCATCCTTTGCCCAGGGAAGTATCGGAAAAGCACAAAGAGCCGCAACATCGGAGGAATTTGCGGAAATGACAGGAAATGCGCTGAAGATCCTGAAATATGCCAACACCATGGAAGTCTATGAGCTGGCAGACGCGATCAAAAGCCTTTCCGGAGAGAAGCAGAATATCAATGATTATCTGGACCTGTTTCAGTTCTGGTTCAGGGATGTGCTGATGTTTAAGGCAACGAAGGAGATTGATAATCTGGTATTTAAGCAGGAAATTAATTATATCAGGGAACAGGCAAACCAGCGCTCATACGAGAACATCGAAAAGATCCTCGATGCACTGCAGAAGACGAAGGTACGTCTGAGAGCCAATGTAAACTTTGAGCTTGCACTGGAGCTGCTGTTCCTGACGATCAGGGAGAAATAGAAACATGACGAAAGTAGTAGGCGTAAGATTTCGCAATGTAGGAAAGATTTATTATTTCAGTCCTAAAGAATACGAAATTAAGGCTGGCGACCATGTAATCGTGGAGACTGCCCGCGGTGTGGAATACGGAAAGGTTGTGCTGGCACCCAGAGAAGTGGGAGACGAGGATGTTGTTCATCCACTGAAAGAGGTGCTGCGGGTAGCAAACGAAGAAGACGATGAGAGAGAAGCACAGAACCGGATCAAGGAAAAAGAGGCATTTAAAATCTGCCAGAAGAAGATTCGGGAACATGGTCTTGAGATGAAGCTCATCGATGCAGAATATACATTTGACAACAATAAGGTGTTATTTTACTTTACAGCTGACGGAAGAATTGATTTCCGTCAGCTGGTAAAGGATCTGGCTGCAATCTTTAAAACAAGGATCGAGCTTCGCCAGATCGGCGTAAGGGACGAGACGAAGATTCTCGGCGGAATCGGTATCTGCGGAAGATGCCTTTGCTGCCATACGTATCTGTCAGAATTTGCGCCTGTATCTATCAAGATGGCGAAGGAGCAGAATCTTTCCCTGAATCAGACAAAGATATCAGGTGTCTGCGGGCGTCTGATGTGCTGTCTGAAGAATGAGCAGGAAACTTATGAGGAACTGAACAAGAAGCTTCCGGGTATCGGCGATACGGTGACAACTCCGGACGGACTGCAGGGAACGGTTCACAGTGTGAACGTACTGCGCCAGAGAGTGAAGGTGATCGTGGAGATCAATGATGAAAAGGAAATTCAGGAATTTCTTGTAGATGAACTGAAATTCCGCCCAAAGAAAAAGAAGGTTAAGATTTCTGAAAAGGAATTAAAAGAACTGGAAGGTCTTGAGGATAAAAGAGGAGATTCCAAATTAGATGACTGAGAATCTGATTAAGGAGCGGGAACGCCTGGACGATCTGCAGAACGGCTGTTTCATCATACAGGATCCGGAGAAATTCTGTTTCGGTATGGATGCTGTTCTGCTGTCAGGCTTTGCAAAAATCAAAAAGAATGAAAACGTACTGGATATGGGGACCGGAACGGGAATTATTCCCATTCTGCTGAAGTCGAAGACTGCCGGCAGACATTTCACAGGTCTGGAGATCCAGGAAGAATGTGCAGAGATGGCGGAAAGAAGTGTGAGGTATAATCACATGGAAGAGGACGTCAGTATTGTACAGGGAGATATTAAAGAGGCGGCTGGAATTTTCGGAGCGGCTTCTTTTCATGTTGTTACCTGTAATCCGCCGTATATGATCGGACAGCACGGGCTGACGAATCCTCATATGCCTAAGGCGATTGCCCGTCATGAGGTGCTCTGTACACTGGAAGATGTGGTGAGTCAGGCTTCGAAGCTTCTGACTGACAGGGGAAGATTTTACATGGTACACAGACCCTTCCGGCTGGTTGAGATCATGAATGTGCTGACGAAATATCATCTGGAACCCAAAAGAATGCAGCTTGTTTACCCCTATATAGACAGAGAGCCGAATATGGTACTCATTGAAGCTCTGAAGGGCGGGAATTCCAGGATCACAGTAGATCCGCCGCTGATCGTCTATGAGAAGCCGGGAGTTTATACAAAGAACATTCTTGAAATTTACGGAATGGTCTGAGAAGGAGTCAGGATATGAGCGGAAAATTATATTTATGTGCAACGCCCATAGGAAATCTGGAGGATATTACCTTACGGGTGCTTAGAACCCTGAAGGAAGTAGATCTGATCGCGGCAGAGGACACGAGAAACAGCATTAAGCTTCTGAATCATTTTGACATTAAGACGCCGATGACCAGCTATCACGAATACAACAAGATTGACAAGGCGTATGTATTGATCAGAAAGATGCAGGAGGGACAGAATATTGCCCTTATAACGGATGCGGGAACTCCGGGAATCTCGGATCCGGGAGAAGAGCTGGCAGCCATGTGCTATGAGGCAGGGATTGAAGTGACCTCTCTTCCGGGACCTGCTGCCTGTATCACGGCTTTGACATTATCGGGACTTCCTACCAGAAGATTTGCTTTTGAAGCGTTTCTGCCAATGGATAAAAAGGAGCGCAGGGCGGTTCTTGATGAACTGGTCAATGAAACGAGGACGATCATCCTTTACGAAGCCCCTCATAAACTTGTGCGTACTCTGGAGGATCTGCTGGAGACGCTGGGAAACCGCAGAATGACGCTCTGCAGAGAGCTTACCAAAAAGCATGAGACTGCTTTTCGTACAACAATACAGGATTTAATTGCATATTATTCCACAGAAAAGCCTCTTGGGGAATGTGTCCTTGTGATTGAGGGACGGAGCCGTCAGGAGATCGAGGAGGAAGAACAGGCTTCCTGGGAGAAGATATCTGTGGAAGAACATATGGAAATTTATGAAAGTAAAGGGGTATCCCGCAAAGAGGCAATGAAGCTTGTGGCCAAGGACAGAGGCGTTACGAAAAGAGATATTTATCAATATCTGATAAACAGGGAATAATTGAATACTTACAAAAAAGGGCTGTCGGGAGACAGTCTTTTGTGTTATAATAGAGTAGTATTAGTGCGTCTTTTTACAGGCCGTAAGGCCTTTATCAAATATAAAAAATAGAAGCAGGAGGAATAACATGGGCGGAGAGAATACAGAATACGGCGCCGACCAGATCCAGATTCTGGAAGGTCTGGAAGCCGTAAGAAAAAGACCGGGTATGTACATTGGAAGTACATCCAGCAGAGGTCTTCACCATCTTGTGTACGAGATCGTAGACAATGCAGTTGATGAAGCTCTGGCGGGCTTTTGTACAGAAATTCAGGTAATCATCAATCCAGATAACTCAATTACAGTTATCGATAACGGACGTGGTATTCCGGTAGGTATTAATCATAAAGCTGGAATCCCTGCAGTAGAGGTAGTATTTACGATTCTTCATGCAGGTGGTAAATTCGGCGGCGGAGGGTACAAGGTATCCGGCGGTCTGCACGGCGTTGGCGCATCTGTTGTAAATGCGCTTTCCACCTGGCTGGAGGTAACGATTTATAAAGAGGGAAAAGTATATAAACAGAGATATGAGCGCGGCAAGACGATATATCCGCTGAAAGTGATCGGAGAATGTGAGCCTGAAAAATCAGGAACAACAGTTGATTTCCTTCCGGATAAAGAGATTTTTGAAGAAACCGTATACGATTACGATGTTCTGAAACAGCGTCTCAGAGAGATGGCGTTCCTTACCAAGGGATTAAAGATCGTCCTGAAGGATGCAAGAGAGGGAATGGAAAGAGAGAAGGTTTTCCATTACGAGGGCGGTATCCGGGAGTTCGTAAGCTATCTTAACAGAAGCAAGGAAGCGCTGTATCCGGAAATTATTTACTGTGAGGGAGAAATGAACGGTGTGGCAGTGGAGGTTGCCATGCAGCACAATGATTCCTATACGGAGAACAGCTATGGCTTTGTAAATAATATTAATACGCCTGAGGGCGGAACCCATATTACCGGATTCAGAAATGCCATCACAAATACATTTAACGATTATGCCAGAAAGAATAAGCTCTTAAAAGAGAGCGAGAATAATCTGAGCGGCGATGATATCCGAGAGGGACTGACTGCCATTGTAAGCGTAAAAATCGGCAATCCCCAGTTTGAGGGACAGACGAAACAGAAATTGGGAAACAGCGAGGCAAGAGGTGCAGTTGACGGTATTGTGAGCAGACAGCTTGAGCTTTTCCTGGAGCAGAATCCAACTGTGGCGAAAACCATCGTAGAAAAATCGGTTCTTGCACAGAGAGCGAGAGAAGCAGCGAGAAAGGCGCGTGATCTTACACGCCGTAAATCAGCCCTTGACAGTATGGCTCTTCCGGGCAAGCTTGCAGACTGTTCGGACAAGGATCCGAAAAACTGCGAAATCTATATTGTAGAGGGAGATTCCGCCGGCGGTTCTGCAAAAACAGCGAGAAACCGTGCGACACAGGCAATCCTCCCCCTCAGAGGAAAGATTCTGAACGTAGAAAAAGCCCGTTTGGATAAAATATATTCCAATGCGGAAATCAAGGCAATGATCACAGCATTCGGAACAGGTATCCACGAGGATTTCGATATTACAAAGCTCCGTTATCATAAGATTATTATTATGACGGATGCCGATGTTGACGGCGCGCATATTGCGACGCTTCTTCTGACATTCCTGTATCGGTTTATGCCTGATCTGATTAAGGAAGGATACGTCTATCTGGCACAGCCGCCTCTTTACAAAGTGGAAAAGAATAAAAAAGTATGGTATGCATATGACGATGCAGAGCTGGACCAGATTCTTACAGAAATCGGACGCGACGGAAACAATAAGATTCAGCGCTATAAAGGTCTGGGTGAGATGGATGCAGACCAGCTCTGGGAAACAACCATGGATCCGGAGAAACGAGTTCTTCTTCGTGTAACCATGGATGAAGCGGCAACCTCTGAGATTGACCTGACCTTTACAACTCTCATGGGAGACAAGGTAGAGCCAAGACGTGAATTTATCGAAGAAAATGCAAGATTTGTTAAGAATCTGGATATTTAGGAGAATAGAAGATGGAAGATAATATTTTTGACAAAGTCCACGAGGTGGATTTGGAAAAGACCATGAAAGAATCTTACATTGACTATGCCATGAGCGTTATCGCGTCCAGGGCTCTGCCAGATGTAAGAGACGGTCTGAAACCGGTACAGCGCCGTGTTCTGTATTCCATGATCGAGCTGAATAATGGTCCTGACAAGCCCCACCGTAAATGTGCGCGTATTGTCGGTGATACCATGGGTAAATATCACCCGCACGGTGACAGCTCTATTTACGGTGCGCTGGTTAATATGGCGCAGGAATGGTCTACCAGATACCCTCTTGTAGACGGACACGGAAACTTTGGTTCTGTGGATGGCGACGGCGCGGCTGCCATGCGATATACGGAAGCCCGCCTGAGTAAGATTTCCATGGAAATGCTTGCAGATATCAATAAAGATACTGTAGATTTCGCACCGAACTTTGATGAGACAGAGCGGGAGCCGTCAGTGCTTCCGTCCCGTTACCCGAACCTTCTGGTAAACGGAACCTCAGGTATTGCCGTAGGAATGGCTACGAATATTCCTCCTCACAATCTTCGTGAGGTTATTTCCGCTGTGGTAAAAATCATTGACAATATCATTGAAGAAGGCCGTGATACGGAGCTGGAAGAGCTTCTTGAGATTGTGAAAGGACCTGATTTTCCGACAGGAGCAACGATCCTGGGAAAAAGAGGGATTGAGGAAGCTTACCGGACAGGCAGGGGGAAAATCCGTGTACGCGCAGTGACAAATATAGAGACTCTGCCCAACGGAAAATCCAGGATCATTGTTACAGAGCTTCCCTACCTGGTGAATAAGGCCCGTCTTATTGCAAAAATTGCCGAGCTTGTAAGAGATAAAAAAATCGACGGAATCACAGATTTAAACGATCATTCAAGCCGCGAGGGAATGCGCATCTGTATTGACCTTCGTAAAGATGCCAATGCGAATGTTATTCTCAATCAGCTTTATAAGCATACCCAGCTTCAGGATACTTTTGGCGTAATTATGCTTTCCCTTGTTCCGCGTAACGGAAGTCTGGAGCCTAAGGTTCTGAATCTGAAGGAAATGCTGGAATACTACCTGGCACATCAGGAAGAAGTTGTAACAAGAAGAACGAAATACGATCTGAATAAGGCGAGAGAGCGCGCACATATTTTGGAAGGACTGTTAAAAGCCCTGGACAATATTGATGAAGTGATCCGCATTATTCGTGCTGCCCAGAATGTACAGATTGCCAAGCAGAACCTGATCGACCGCTTCGAGCTTTCAGATGTACAGGCACAGGCGATTGTAGATATGCGTCTTCGTGCTCTGACAGGTCTGGAAAGAGAGAAGCTGGAAGCGGAATATGCAGAATTAATGGAAAAAATCCGTAAATATGAAGCAATCCTTGCTGACAGAAATTTACTTCTTCGTGTAATTCGTGAAGAAATTCTTGGCATTTCCGAAAAATACGGGGATGACAGAAGAACCTCCATTGGATATGACGTATATGACATTTCAACAGAAGATCTGATCCCAAATGAAAACACGGTAATTACTATGACCAAGCTTGGTTATATCAAGAGAATGACTGTGGATAATTTCAGAAGCCAGAATCGTGGAGGCCGGGGAATCAAGGGAATGCAGACGATTGAGGATGATTATATAGAAGAACTTCTCATGACTACAACCCACCATTATCTGATGTTCTTTACAAATACGGGGCGCGTATACAGACTGAAGGTTTATGAAATTCCGGAAGCAAGCCGTACAGCAAGAGGAACTGCAATCGTAAATCTTTTGCAGCTTATGCCGGATGAGCATATTACGGCAGTAATTCCGATCAACCAGTTTGAAAAAGGCAGATACCTTATGATGGCGACCAAGAAGGGGCTTGTAAAGAAAACCCCGATTCTGGAATACGCCAATGTCCGTAAGACAGGTCTTGCCGCAATCTCTCTGAGAGATGATGACGAACTTATAGAGGTTAAATCCACCAATGACAAAAAAGATATTATTCTGGTGACGAAATACGGACAGTGTATCCGTTTCAATGAAACTGATGTAAGAAGTACAGGGCGTGTTTCCATGGGTGTGCGCGGAATGAATCTTGCAGACGATGACGAGGTAGTTGCAATGCAGCTTAATTCCCAGGGAGACTGTCTCCTGATCGTTTCCGCTAACGGTATGGGCAAACGGACTTCCATTGGAGAGTTTACATGCCAGAATCGTGGCGGTAAAGGCGTAAAGTGCTATAAAATCACTGAGAAAACAGGCTGTGTTGTTGGCGCGAAGGCGGTTAATGAAGATAATGAGGTTATGATGATCACAACAGAGGGAATTATCATCCGTCTGCAGTGCTCAGATATTACCACATTGGGAAGGATTACTTCCGGTGTGAAGCTGATTAACCTGGATGATGGGGTAACCGTGGCAAGTCTTGCCAAAGTACGTGAGAAAAAAGAAGAAAACAAGGCAGCAGATGAAGAAATAAAAGGGGAAACTGAGCAGCCATGATAAAATGGAAAAACTATGCAGCAATATTTGTGGCAGCAGCTCTTATGCTGGGGATGGCTGGCTGTGGTGTCAGCCACAAATCCCCGGAGAGTGTGACGGAATCTTTGATAGAGGCGTATGTAGACGGAAAAGAAAAGAAAGTCAAGGATTGTTATGGACAAAAGAAGGATACAGAAGCCAGTCTTCAGGCGGAAATTGACGCGACAATTGCCTATTTCAAGGCTCACAATGCAAAAAAACTGGAGATCAAGGAGTGCGATACGCTTTCCGAAAATAAAGAGTATACATATGTGTATATCACATATGATCTTGAACTGGAAAATGAACAGAAATATCCATGTGTGGGAACCTATATGGTGGGAAAAAAGGAAAAAGATTATAATATTCTTCCTCCTTCCCAAATTACGGACGATATGCGTACCCAGGCAGCATCGGATTATGTGAAGTTCATGACCACGGATACTTATAGACAGTATAATAAAGATTATGATACGTTTATCAAGAAAAATCCGGGATATGAAGATAAGATAGCCGGTAAACTGCTCACAAAATAAGCTGCATCATGGGGAATAAGGGGATAAAATGAAGAGAATTTTATTGATGGTATTTAGAAATCTGCTTTTTGTACCATATGGCTGGATCAAACTGAACTGGTATGCCAGCCATGTGGAGAATTACACAGAGGAGCAGAGATGGAAGCTTATCAAATATATTGACAGAAGAGCTATCAAGGGTGGAAATATCCGGATTGATGCTCACGGAGTGGAGAATATACCAAAGGAAAATGGTTTTATGTTCTATCCGAATCATCAGGGACTGTTTGATGTACTTGCCATTGCCCACGTATGTCCGGCACCATTTTCGGTTGTTGCAAAAAAAGAAGTGGAGAAGGTGCCTTTCCTGAAACAGGTATTTGCCTGCATGAAGGCGTTCTGTATCGATCGAGATGATCTGAAACAGTCCATGGAGGTCATTGTCAATGTGATCAAAGAAGTAAAAGCCGGACGTAATTATCTGATCTTTGCAGAGGGAACCAGAAGCAAACAGGGAAATAAACCTCAGGAGTTTAAAGGCGGAAGCTTCAAAGTGGCAACGAAGACAAAATGTCCCATTGTACCGGTGGCTCTGATAGACTCCTACAAGGCCTTTGATACAGGATCTATTGATAAGCTGGTTGTACAGGTGCATTTTCTGGAGCCGATTCTGTATGAGGAATATAAAGATATGAAGACTACAGAGATTGCTGCAGAAGTAAAAAGGCGCATAGAAAAGACCATAGAAAAAAATATTTGAAAAATATGAAAAAACCTGTTGACAAGACAGGTTTTTTTGTATATAATCTGTAATGCGCTTCGAGTTAGAAGCACACTTCAAATTGAATAAGAAATTATCAGTTCGGAGTCCGGAGAAGTACTCAAGAGGCCGAAGAGGTGCCCCTGCTAAGGGTATAGGTCGCTAACGCGGCGCGAGGGTTCAAATCCCTCCTTCTCCGCTTTTCATTTTTTTGAAAGTTAAAAACGAAATAAAAAAATGAAAAAAAGGTGTTGACAAACAACGAAAGACATGATAAGATGTCAGAGTTGCTGAAAACGACAACACAAAACACTTCAAAAAAACATTTTGAAAAAAGTTGAAAAAAGTACTTGACAAGATGAAAACGAAGTGATAGAATAAACAAGCTGTCGCAAGACAGACAACCTTGATAACTAAACAGTGAAACACATACGATTCTCGAAAATTCTTTACATTATTTCATTTTTTATAAAATGAACGGTTTTCGAACCAAACAGTAAAAACGCGAGAGATAACTAAGCTAGTTGGTTGTCTTGAGCAAATCAAACACTTTATCAGAGAGTTTGATCCTGGCTCAGGATGAACGCTGGCGGCGTGCTTAACACATGCAAGT
>DXXQ01000068.1 GCA_019416265.1 Clostridiales bacterium
GTCTTTATATAGTCCGATTTTATCATAATCATGTGTAAAATACAATCTATTTACATTATACAACACTTTAAGGTTATATGAAACACTTTTTTTTAGGTTGCCTTATTTTTTTTGTATTTTTTTTCCTCCGGCCGAAATAAAACACCGACAGTTGGCACTGGAAGCACAAACTGCCGGCGACAGCCTATATCTTATTATTCAGAATACAGATAGTCCTCATATTTCGGATCATCCAGGCAGGTCGAATCGATCCATACAGGAGTAACCAGGACGTTTCTTTCATATGTAACGGAATCCCTGGGAGCAGTTGTCATAAGGGAAGTCCAGATTGTCTGATATCCCATTGCAAAAGGCTGCTGGGAAACCACACCGATTTCTTCACCGTCACGGATCGCCTTCTGCTGTCTGCTTGTGGCATCCATGCCCACCATTGCAATCTCACTGTCATCCGTATCCTTCTCCATATCCAGATACATCTCCGCTACATCTGCATTGCTGCAGAATACGCCGTCCAGTGTAGGATACTTGTCCAATACCTCCTGCATGGCAGCTTCCATATCCTCCACCTGATCTCCGTATATTACTTCTACGACCTCGATATCTGTATATTTGGAAATATTCTCCACAAAACCTTCTGTTCTTTCTTTAATACTCTGCGTTTTCTCCTGAGAGGAAAAAACGGCAACCTTGCCCATTTTTCCGATGGCACGGCCAAGCCTGTATGCTGCCATCTTACCTGCCTCCACATTATCTGTTGCGCGGAATGCACGAACAAGCTTCTTCTCGGACACATTGGCGTCAAAAGCCACCACAGGAATCCTGTTTTCCTTTGCCATTTCAAGCTGTGCCTGGCAGGAATCCATATCCCCCACAGATACACACAGAACATCCGGATTCTCTGCGAGCACCGCGTCCAGAATATTGATCTGCTCATCTACATTGTGTTCATCGTCCGGACCCTCGAAGGTCATTGTGATTGCCTGATCCTTCTTGAATCCATATACTTCATTTGCGTCCTTAACGGCTGCTTCCATCCCCTTGCGTACGCGGTCCCAGAATTCGCCCTTTGTGCTTTTGCTCACAACGGCTATTCTTGTTCCCGCCTGAATTTCCACAGCCGGATCAAATTCCGGTATCAGATTCGTATCCTCTTCTTCCTCGATTGCTTCTGCTTCTGAATCGGCCTCTTCGATGGCGTCTGCTACTAGAGGCTGTATTGTCTCCTGAACCTCATCCCTGCTGCATCCGGTAAGCATACTCAGCGCTGCCAGTATAACTGCTGCCCCAATCGCTGCTTTTCTCATCTCTTATCTCCTATTCCATACATTTCCATGCTGTTCCAAACATACGCTGTAATCGCCCCCGTCAGGACTTTACATAGTTTTCATCGGTATTTCTCCGTTTTTTAATCTTTCCTACATTATACACAAATAAATCCCCCCGTCTATAGATTTAATACTTTTTTCACAATTTAAGCTCTAATTTGCCCGATCAGTCCCAGATATCCCACTCTTTCCCTATTTCATAGGCTGTGGAAAAGGACAACGGTCCCAAAAGCACTCCCCAGGTTCCAAACAGCAGAACTCCCAGATAAACGCTTGCCAGCACAGCAATGGGGGAGACTCCCAGCTTTTTCCCAAGAAGCCTTGGTTCCAGCGCCTCTCTGAGCACACTGGTCAAAATATCAAGGAGCACACAGCCTATTGCAATTCCCGGTTTTCCCTTAACCAGAAAAATCACTGCCGAAGGATAGAGAAAGGTTCCCGTTCCGATCAGGGGGACTGCGTCAAAAAGCCCAAGCAAAATTCCAAAAATCAGATAATAGGGGCTTCCCATCAGATAGAAACCGCCGCAGCACACGGCGGCAACCAGAAAAATAATGATCACCTGAGCCTTTAGATATAAAACGGTCGTTTTCTGAAGCCTCTTTACCACCCGTCTCGTACCCACAAGCCAGGAATAATCCCAGATTTTTTTCCGCAGATTTTCCATATCGCCAATGATCAGAAGCGTACTGATAAAAGTAACCAGAAGCCCTGACATAAAGAACAGAAACCCCCGGGCCCAGGAAAACAGAAGCTCTACAACATCTTTTCCCACGAAGGACAGAATATTCTGCTGAATCTCATGGATCTGGCTCAATACAAATGCACGGCTGTCCTCCTGAAGAATTCCCGTATTTCTTTCCAGTGTACTGCAGAAGCGATCCAGAATGGCAAGGCCTTTGTCTGCAATTTCCGGCAACCGCACAAGCGCTGTCCGGATCTGATTCAAAAGCTCTCCTGCTCCCAGATAAAGGAGAAGACCGGATCCTGTCAGGAGACAGACCAGAAGAAAAGCTCCTGTCACTCCTTTTTTTATTTTTGTCCTCTGTTCCACCCTTCTTGCAACAGGCTCCAGCCAGGATGCCAGAACCCATGCAGCCAGAAAAGGGACTGCTGCCGGCAGTAAATATCTGTATCCCACAAACACGCCGGCAGCAATCCCTGCCATGATCAATTTTCTTTTCCATTCTATACGCAATCCATACACCACTTTTCATTTTTTGAGGTTATTATGGCTTTTTTCTTCTTATTTATTCTCCCGGAAAAATTCTGCAAATCCGTTTCCCGATGGAACAGTCTTAAATTCCATTTTTTTCTTTGTTGACGGATGCTTCAAAACCAGCTCTGCCGAACACAGCGCCAGGGCAGTTTGAGATTTTTCTTCCGCGTTATATTTTCGATCTCCGAGAAGAGGCATTCCCCCGTGAGCCATCTGAACCCGAATCTGGTGATGACGCCCTGTTTCCAGGCGGATCTTCATAAGGTACTGTTCTCCGTCTTCTGTCTCTGCCCGATCCAGAAGCTCATAGGAAAGGACTGCTTTTTTCGCTCCCTGACTTTTCTCCTTTACAACAGAGGACGTATTTGTTTTTCCGTCTTTTTTCAGCCAGTCCTCCAGCCTTCCCTCTTTGTTCTGCGGTTTCTTCCCTGTCACAGCCAGGTAGGTCTTTGTCATTTCTCCCGAAGCCATTTGACGGCTCAGTTCTCCCGCAGCTTTCTGGTTCTTTGCAAAAACAAGGATTCCCTCTACCGGCTGATCAAGGCGATGCACGATACCGAGATACGGCATTTTTTTCGGCTCTTTCTGCGCAAGATAATTTTTCAGCGCACTCTCCATATCCATTGAGCCTATGCGGGCGCTCTGCACTGCAGTTCCGGCAGGTTTATGGCATACAATCATATCTTTATCTTCATATAAAATATGGTCTTCTATTCTGATAAGCATAAAAAATCTCTCCTTTTTAATTAAGGAGAGTATATCCCAATTTCTTTTATTCCGCAAGAAAATTTCTCCCCTCAGTTTTTCCTTTGCCTGAGGCGGACGAAAGACGACCATCACTTTTTACTTATTTTCAAAAATGATGGCCGTCTTAAAATTCTTCGTTATTCAATTTGTTTTTCCTCTTCGTTTTCTTTAAACTGTTTTTTTGTTCTTTATCTTCTTATTCAGTTTTTCTATTTTAATGATATATGTCTGAACATATCTTTCTTTATTCCCTGCTCATAAACGATATGATTGTTTATCATTCGATTTACTTAGAAAGTTTTAGAGATTTTTAAATTATAATTTCACGGATTATAATTTATTTTTTAGGTGAAATATCGGATACACTTTTTCGTCTGTTTATTCTTTTTATAAGCAACTCTGAACTTAACTCCTTAAGCCCCTTGCTGTTTATTTCTCAAATAATGCTTCCTCACATTTATACTAAATATTAAAAATAGAACTTTATTGACATAAATGCTCTTTTTTATATTTCCAATAATTGCAAAGTCTTTCGAAAAAGTACCTTAATATTTCATTTCTCAATATCTTTCTTCACAGATATTCTTCTGATGCAAAGCTTCAATTCATATTCTATAATTTCTAATATGGATTTCAAAATATCGTTCTTACCTTCAACCTCTGTTCTATGGAACCCGCTTCCAAACGAACTGTTGAGATAAGGGTTATATTCTTTTAAAAAATGTTTCTTTACACAAATTTTAAAATCTTTGTACCAGGTTTGTGACGGTTATTCAATATAAGCAATCGCTTCTATATTTACCTTTGATACGTTTATTTCCGTTTGAAATATGATATTTCCGGAAATCTTTTTTTACTATTTATTTATGTATCAGGTCTTTCTTGCAGGAAATACGATTTCCATCACTCTTATATTGATTGGTTAAATTTACTTTCCCACTGGACTCACCCTAGCCTTTCGTAATATTTCATTCCTTTCATTGTAACGGTTGTAACATCTATACTATGAATTGAATGAGTTTCTTATTTGGTATTGCTTGTTTCTTTTGATGTTGTTATAATACCACCTGCCCTATATTTTGTCAATACATTTTTCGATATTTTTTAAAATATTTCTTTTTATATTTGTATTATTTGGTTTAAAACTATTATTTATTTATATTTTCTAATATTTTCAGATAATTTATTCAGTGACGAACTTTCTGAATTGTCTTAAGCTTCTGACTTCATTTATTCAAGAACGCACCTGTATTCCTGCTTCGCAGCACACATTTTCGCACCCAAAAACGGCTGCACAGTTAACTGCACAGCCGCCGGACTCATTTCATTTTTCTTATTTACGATTGTAATTAATCAGACATCCTTTCAGGATAATCTCGCGTTCATCGTCGGTAAGTTCGCCCAGAGTCAGGTCAAATTCCTTTAAACCATCCTCTTTCACTACATAACCTTTAATCACAGCAGCTTTCTCTGCCACTGCCTTACGGATTTCCGGGAAGAACAGATAATCGCCGTTTGCAAACGGAAGCTCTCCTTCTTTGATCAGGAAAGGAAGCATACCCCAGTTGATCAGGTTGGAGCGGTAACGCTTGGTGGCATATTCATTGGCAATATTTGCCCATCCGCCAAGAACCTTCTGGCAGGAAGCTGCCTGCTCACGGGCAGAACCATCACCCGGTTTCACAGCAAAGATCGTACTTCCAACTCCAAGGTTGCCTTCACCGACTTCCGGGAAGTCTTTATGGATCCCTTCCATAACAGGCTTCAGTTCCGGAACTGCATCCAGAGGACAGGTTCCGTTCTGGATTGCAGTCTGCGCTTTCTGGATTTCTTTGGCGCGTCCTACATATGCAGGGTCTTTTCTGGAAAGCGTAAACTCTGCAAGTCCAAGAGGATTGGAACGGTAAGAGGATGTCTCACCGGACGGAATCAGTTCGTCTGTTGTGGTAACAGGGTCATGAATCTCAGATACCACGCGCAGCACCATGTTTTCAGGAAGAGCAGACATTGCCGGCCAGTCCTTAATGTTCGGTCCGAACTGAATCTCTGTATCCGGGTCTGCCACGCCTTTGCTGTCGAATACGCGGTTATCGTAAATGGTCTTGTCAAAGAAATACTTCTGATTTGTGTAATCTCCCGTATATTCTTCTGCAGATGTCAGGAAGCCTTTATTTGCTGCAGTTGCTGCAATAGAGCGGGCATCCATAAGAGCAACGGAAGAAATCTGTCCGTTCTGGATCTTGGAGCCTTCACGGTTCGGGAAGTTTCTTGTTGTGTGGCGGATACTGAACGCATTATTTGCAGGGGTATCGCCGGCGCCGAAGCACGGTCCGCAGAATGCGGTTTTCACAACTGCTCCTGTTGCAAGAAGATCTGCAAGAACTCCGTTTTTCGCAAGCTCCATATAAATCGGAGTACTTGCCGGATATACGCTTAAGGTAAAGGCGTCTGCACCGATACTGCTGCCGCGGAGAATATCCGCCGCTGCACAGATATTTTCGAATCCGCCGCCTGCACAGCCCGCAATGATTCCCTGGTCAACATAAAGCTTTCCGTCAACTACCTTATCTCTCAAGGTATACGGAATCTTTCCGTCAAGGCTGATCTGCGCTTTTTTCTCAACATCTGCAAGAATGTCGTCCAGGTTTGCCTTCAGTTCATCAATTGTATAGGTATTGCTTGGATGGAACGGCATAGCGATCATTGGCTTAATCTCACTTAAATCAATTTCCACACAGCCGTCATAGTATGCAGTCTGGCCCGGTTTCAGTTCCTTATAATCCTGGCTTCTGCCGTGGATCTCGTAAAACTCCTGAATTCTCTCGTCTGTCTGCCAGATGGAGGAAAGACAGGTTGTCTCTGTTGTCATAACGTCGATTCCGATACGGAAATCTGCGCTTAAGCCGGCAACTCCAGGTCCCACAAATTCCATTACTTTATTTTTCACATAGCCATTGGCAAAAACCTGACCGATGATCGCAAGTGCAACGTCCTGAGGACCTACGCCCGGACGCGGGGTTCCCTTCAGATAAATGGCAACCACTCCCGGCATATTGATATCATAGGTCTGGGAAAGAAGCTGCTTTACAAGCTCCGGACCTCCTTCTCCCATAGCCATGGTTCCAAGAGCTCCATAGCGGGTATGGCTGTCAGAGCCAAGGATCATTTTTCCTCCTTCTGCCAGCATTTCACGGGCAAACTGATGAATCACCGCCTGATGAGGAGGAACATAGACGCCGCCGTATTTTTTCGCACAGGTAAGTCCGAACATATGGTCATCTTCATTGATCGTTCCGCCCACTGCGCAAAGAGAATTGTGACAGTTGGTCAGTACATAAGGTACAGGGAACTTCTCAAGTCCTGAAGCGCGGGCTGTCTGGATGATTCCTACGAATGTGATATCGTGGGATGTAAGTTTGTCGAATTTAATCTGAAGCTTCTCCATGTTTCCGGATGTGTTATGAGACTCCAGAATGGAATAAGCAATCGTGTTTTTTGCTGCTTCTTCTTTTTTAATCGGAAGGTTTGCCTGTGCTTCGGGAATGATCTCCCGTCCATTTACAAGGTAAACTCCGCCATCATATAACTTCATTGCAGAATCCTCCGTTCCTTTCCCGCCGCCCTTTACAGCAGCGAGCCAAAATTTTATGGTACATTATACTTTATTTTTTTTCCCGAAGCAAGAGAAAAGTACAAACTTTATTCTCCTACAATGCAGACACGGATCAGATTCGTTCTGCCCGGAATACCAAGAGGAATTCCGCCTGCAAATACAACCATATCCCCTTCTTCCACAAGTCTGTTCTTCTCAGCGGCTTCCACTGCGCGCAGACAGAGAATCTCAGAACTGTATTCCTCTCTGACCTTCATAGGGAAGACGCCCCATGACAGACTGAGCTGACGGCAGACCTGCTCGGAAGTGGAACCTGCACCAATGGGGCAGTCCGGACGGTACTTGGAAATCATTCTTGCAGTACGTCCCGTCTTGCTCACAACAAGGATGGCTTTCGCCTTCAGGTCAATAGCTGTAGTACAGGTCGCATGGGAAATTGCAGTTGTGATGTCCAGTTCCTCGAGAAGCTGCTCATTCTTAAAAATCTCATTATAATCAATGTTATTTTCTGTGTGAACTGCAATGCGGACCATGGTTTTCAGGGCTTCGATGGGATATTTGCCCGCTGCCGTCTCACCGGAAAGCATGATCGCACTGGTTCCCTGGAAAATCGCATTGGCAACATCTGTTGTCTCCGCACGGGTAGGTCTGGGATGAATCATCATAGAATCCAGCATCTGTGTTGCTGTGATAACTTTTTTACCGGAGCGGTATACCTTCTGGATAATATCACGCTGAATAACAGGAATATCTTCCAGAGGAAGCTCAACGCCAAGGTCGCCTCTGGCGATCATGATGCCGTCTGCAGCCTCAATGATAGCGTCAATATTATCTACACCCTGCTGGTTCTCGATTTTGGCAATGATCTGGATATCCTTTCCGCCATTGTCGTTCAGAAGCTTACGCATTTCCATGATATCATCTGCAGTTCTGGTAAAAGAAGCTGCAACAAAATCAAATCCTTCCTGAATTCCGAAAAGAAGGTCGTCACAGTCTTTCTGGCTCAGGAAATTCATTTTCAGAGCAACCCCCGGAACATTTACGCCCTTGCGGTTGGATACTTCGCCGCCGTTTCTGACTATGCAGACAATATCCTCTCCCACAATTTCCGTAACTTCCATTCCGATAAGTCCGTCGTCGATGAGAATACAGTCTCCCACCTTTACATCCCTGTATAATTTCTTATAGGTGATGGAAACCTGTGTCTCATCTCCTTCTATATCTGCTGTTGTAAGTGTAAAGGTCTGCCCTTCTTCCAGGGTGATTTTCCCTGTGGCAAAGCAGCCGATACGAATCTCCGGCCCTTTCGTATCCAGAAGCGCGGCAACAAATTTATTATGTTTCTTACGGAGTGTTTTCAGCTGCTCCAGACGTCCCCGCTGTTCGTCATAGGAGCCGTGCGACATATTAAAACGCGCTACGTCCATACCTTCCATAATTAATGATTCCAACACACCCTCTTTATCTGTAGACGGTCCGAGAGTACAAACAATTTTTGTTTTTCTCATATCATTTTTCCCTTTCCTTTTTAAGAAACAATTCTTGCCCAGTATAAGAAAAAAATATCATTTTGGAAGAGGTTTGTCAACGCTTCACTGTATTAAATCTTTGTAAAATCAACCCCGCCGAATCCGGCATACGGTCTGCCTGAAATTCCGCGGGGTGTTTTTCATTTTCCATATAAATAGCTTATATAATCCACTGCCATATCTTTTCTGGGGGAATTGGCAATCACTCCCAGATACACTTCTCCGTTCAGTCCGGCCTTTTCGATCAGGGGAGCCTTGGATACATTTATGGCCATCGGGTACTCTTCCGTTTCCGATTCATAGCTGAGTTCCGGGTTCAGCGCCACATCTGTGGCATTGTCTTTCCTCACATATACATTGCTTTCTATGAACGGCTCCAGTTCCTGAGACAGTCCGGCCGCTTTTTCAGAAAGAAGTTCGCTGATATCACACAGATAGCCTGCCCCGGCAAAAATATCAAAGGCATTTCTATCCATGAGAGCCACATCCATTTCTTCTCCGTCAATGGCTGCAAGCACCTTCATCTGTGACGCGTAGGCAGACTGTTGGTCTACTGCGTTTATATCCCTTGTGAGATAAAGTCCCGAATAAAGATAACATTCATTTTTCTTCGGATCTATTTGTCTTGAGGCGAGAAATCCGTTTCCAAGATCCTCTTTCATTTCTTCCCCCGGTGCAACATTTGCCATTGCGGTATACAGCACAACCTCCCTGTGCGTCACCTGTCTGTAAACCAGATATCCTCCCGCATACAGCGCAATACAGAGAAGAAAAATGGGAAGCTTATAATAATCCCAGATATAACCGAGCTTTTTCCGGCCCTGAAGCTGGCTGAACTTCTTTTTTTCCTCTTTAATCAGAGCCCTTCTTTCGCTGACATCACTCATTCACTTACCACCTCGTCTTTTACTTCGCAGAGCTTAAGAATGTTCGCCAGGAAGTAAGAACTCAGAAATGCACAAAGCCCCTCTCCGAAAATCACTGCCGGCGTAAAAAGGTTAATGATCACAAACAGCATGGCAAAATGGATCACTGCCACCAAAGCTGTGCAGAGTAAAAATCGCATTCCTATAAAAAGTGAATTTTTAAACATG
Organism: Clostridiales bacterium; assembly: GCA_019416265.1. Classification (GTDB taxonomy): domain Bacteria; phylum Bacillota; class Clostridia; order Lachnospirales; family Lachnospiraceae; genus Blautia_A. The sequence goes on from DXXQ01000068.1 coordinate 9,528, forward strand.
GCAAAAATCGTATTGTCAAACCGGGCCATCAGAGGAAAGATATACATCACTACAATCAGATATGCTGCTGCAGCTACAAGAAAAATCGCTGTGATAACAGTCCAGAACGCATTTTCAAACCTCATATGCCACAGGACATAGCCGTCGATCCCGAGAACAATTCCCAGCGCAAGAAGAATCATCCAGACGATGGTGCTTTGTTTAAAGTTCTCCTTAAAGGCTTTGAAAAATGATTTTGTAATTCCGCCCTCCTCATTTTTTGCCATTTTCAGGGTTACATAATAAAGAGCCGTGGTTGCCGCACCTGCAGTGACAACAGGAATACAGCACACAAACCACAAAATATTAAGATAAACACTGTAAACAATTTTTGTAATAAACTGCATGACCGGATTGTCAGGATTTAATAAGCTGTTCATGGAAATCCTCCTTTTTTGCTTCTAATCTTCTGTGGAACGACGGTAAATAAGCTTCGTTTCTGTATAAACAGTACGGTAATTAAGATCCGGCTCCTTGATTCTGGATAAAAGAAGCTGAACCGCTGAATATCCCATAATCTGACTGTGAATGTGAATGGTCGTCAAAGGCGGCTGAATAATTCGTGATTCCGGTGAATCATCAAATCCGCATACATACACATCCTCCGGAACCCGGTATCCTTTTTCTCCGAGAGCATTGTATAAATCCATTGCCACAAAGTCATTGGCACAGATAAATACGTCCGGAAGCTCCGAAAGCTTATCCAGTTCCTCCTCAAGATACTCCTGATACTGCATACGTCCCGTTCTTCCTGCAACTTCCATATTTCCTGTAATACACCACTTCTCCTGAATCGGAACTTTTAAGAGATACATCGTATCTCTGAACGCCATATAGCGCTCAAAGAAAGACTGGCAGTGTGTGTATTCTCCCACAAATCCGATGTTCTTTTTCCCCCTGCAGACCATCTCTCTTACAAATTCCGAAACACCAGAACGGTTATCCATATATAGTCTGTCAGCTTTCAGAGTGTCGGCAAAGCCGACTACCGGGGTATCTACAAACAAAATCGGGATATCCAGTTCGCAGAGCATCTGACTGTAGTCATGGTCAAACATCTCATAACAGATGATTCCCGACGTTCTTTCCTTATTAAAGGATACGGGAAGACGCATCCCCTTGATCTCATAGCTCAAAACCCTGTGCATGGAAAGGCTGTAGCCAAGCTGGGAAATTTCTCTCTGAAATTTATCGAGCATCGTAGATGAAAAATGGGAATCTCCAAGAAATTTCGTTGTCAGGAGAGCAATCTCCCTTGGCTCTGACGGCGCCTGCGCCAAAAGATCTTCTTCGTTTTTTACCAGATCGGAAACATAGGAAAACTGTTTATATCCCATCTCCGCCGCTTTTTTCAAAACCCTGTCTCTTGTTGCATCTGCAAGAATTCCTGTATTATTGATTGCTTTTGATACGGTATTTCGGGAAAGCCCCAGCGCATCTGCAATGTCCTGTATTGTAACTTTAGCTGCCATATTTTCCTCCTTCACCCTTCTTTTTATGTGTCATATCATTTCTCTCATTTTTACATTTATACCATACGCTGAAGTTTTTTGTAAAACTCCTGCTCTTCTTTTTCCCTGTAACATCATTATAATGCACAAATCAAAATAAGTCAAATGTAAAAATGTAAAAAATCAGCTCCATATTACCAACACTTTTTACAAAAAAAGTTATATTTTTGTCCAAAATCACCTGTATGTAAATTTCTATGTAAAAAATATTTGAGCAAATGTCAAATTATATATTGACATCCAGTGTAAAAACTGGTATAAAATAAATATAACAAATCTCGAGCATATATTTACAAATGCACAAATAACTTTTACATATTTTCACAACCCACAATGTGCGAATGTAAAAAGCAAAAGAGGAGGAAGAAAGGAGGATATTATGAAAACCAATTCCACATCTGTTTCCAAAAGGACACAGAAAAACGCAAAGGCAGGAATTGCCGGAACACTTCTATATGTAAGACAGCACTGGCAGCTCTATTTGTTTTTCCTGCTGCCTGCGCTGGCACTGACCATCATTTTTAAGTATCTGCCCATGGGCGGTATTCTGATCGCCTTTCAGGACTACAACCCCATCAGCGGTATCCTGAACAGTGAATGGGTGGGACTGAAAAACTTCACACGATTCATGTCATCCCCGGACTTCATGCGGTATCTTATCAATACCCTGAAGCTGAGCGTATATGGATTATTGTGGGGCTTCCCAATCCCGATCATTCTGGCGCTTCTGCTGAACCGTATCCAGAGTAAAGGTATCAAAAAGAAAATTCAGCTGGTACTTTATCTGCCGAACTTCGTATCTGTCATCGTACTGTGCGGTATCGTGAGAATTTTTCTTTCCGTAACAGGACCTGTAAACCTTCTTCTGGGTACAGACATCAACTTTATGACCATGCCGGAGGCTTTCCGCTCCATCTACATCGTCAGCGGTATCTGGCAGGGCGCAGGCTGGGCATCCATCATGTATACAGCTTCTTTATCCAATGCAAGTCAGGAACTGAAAGAGGCGGCAGTCATTGACGGAGCAAATATTTTCCAGCAGATCAAGGCAGTTGAATGGCCTGCTATCAAAGATATGGTAGTAATCCAGTTCATTCTCCAGGCCGGCAACATCATGAGTATCGGTTTCGAAAAGGCCTATGCACTTCAGACCGACCTGAACATGGCTACATCTGAGATCATCGCCACCTATGTATATAAGAAAGGTCTTATCGACGGCGATTACAGCTTCTCAACTGCAGTCGGACTATTTAACACGGTAATTAACGTCATTCTTCTGATCGCGGTAAACAAAATTGTCGCCAAGATGAACGATGGACAGGGCTTATAAGGAGGGAGCAAGATGAAAAAGAAAAAAAGCCAGTTTGCCAGATATTCCCTGCAGGATAAGGCATTGCTGCTCACAGGGTACATTTTGCTCGGACTGTTCGTTGTTGCGATCATTATCCCTATGGTCTATATCATAATCGCATCCTTTATGGACCCGATCACCCTACAGAATAAGGGAATTACCTTTGACTTCAGCAAATGGACAACCACTGCCTATGAGCGTGTTATCTCCAACCCACAGATCTGGATCGGATTTAAAAACGCCGTTGTTTACTCCCTTGTTTTCACAGTAGTATCCGTTATGGTCACTCTGCTGGCAGCTTATCCTATGTCACGTACGGATTTCAAAGGACGGGGATTTTTTAATACAATCTTCGTAATCACCATGTTCTTCGGAGGCGGTCTGATCCCTACTTACCTGTTGATCAGCAACCTGGGACTTCTGGACAGCATGTGGGCAGTGATCCTCCCCGGCGCCTTCAGCGTATGGAACATGATCATTGCCAGAACCTACTACAGAGGCATCCCAAATGAGCTTCGTGAAGCGGCAGATGTGGACGGCGCATCCGAAATGACCTTCTTCTTCAAGATTCTCCTTCCGGTATGTACCCCGGTGATCGCAGTTCTTGCCCTGTGGCAGTTCGTAGCTATGTGGAACAGCTACTTTGACGCAATGATTTACTTAAACGACACTGCGAAGCAGCCGTTACAGCTTGTGCTTCGTGCAATCCTCATTCAGAACCAGCCGGAATCCGGTATGATTTCCGATATGCAGAGCACCGCAGCCCGTGCACAGCTTGCAGAACTTTTGAAATATGCAACCATCATCATCTCCAGCTTACCGCTGCTTGTTATGTATCCTTTCTTCCAGAAATATTTTGACAGCGGCATTATGGCAGGCTCTGTAAAAGGCTGATTTTAGACAAGTGTAACAATTAAATGTAAAATAATGTAAAACCACAACCAAAATACCCCTGTATCATTAAAAAAGTTAAAAAGGAGTTTTGATTATGAAAGCGAAAAATATCAAACGTATTATGTCATTTTCCCTTGCAGCATGTATGGTTTTCTCCCTTACGGCATGCGGAGGCAAAGACGAGAAAAAGGAACTGAATAAAGGTGAATTCCAGGAAGTTGATACTGCAGAACTGGCATTTCCTCTGAAAGAAAAAGCAACTCTTACAGGAATGACAAGCTTCCCGGCAAACACAGAGTCCGATCCCAATAACAGAACCATTTTCAAACGTCTTCAGGAAAAGACAAACGTGGAAATCGAATGGACTGCTATTCAGGCTGACCAGTGGGCAGACAAAATCGCACTTAACATGGCAAACACCAAGAACCTGACAGACTTCGTATTCACAGCAGGTTTCAGTGACAGTGATCTTCTGAAGTATGCAAAGCAGGGCGTTATCATTCCTCTGGAAAAATATATTGACGCTTATATGCCCAACTTAAGCGCTGTATTTGAAAAATATCCGGAATACAGAACCATGGCAACAGATACAGAAGGTCATATCTGGGCTCTTCCTTGGATCGAGCAGTTAGGCTCTGACAAAACAGCGATCCAGACTCTCGACAACATGAGCTTCATCAACAAGAAATGGCTTGATTTCCTCGGACTGGAAATTCCGGAAACTGTAGAGGAATTTGAGGAAGTTCTTATGGCATTCCGTGATCACGCATCTGAGCTTCAGGCAGAATTCGGCATCGACGGAAGCATCATCCCTATGTCCTGTATCTTAAATGACGGCGGACAGGATCCTGCAATCCTCATCAATGGCTTCGGCGAAGGCTATGGCGACCCTGATCCGGGAAGACATATCGTAGTTACCGACGACCTTAAGGTTATCTGCAGCGCTACACAGCAGGGCTACAAAGACGGTATTCAGTGGATGCACCACCTTTATGAAGAAGGACTGATCGATCCGGAAGCTTTCACCCATGACTGGTCTACCTACGTTTCCAAAGGTAAATCCGGACGTTACGGCGTATGCTTCTCCTGGGACATTGCAAATATTGACAATCTGACTGACTGGGTTCCTCTTCCTGTTCTTACTGCAGACACTACAAATCTGACTCCTGACAACGGTTCCTTTACCAGCGGTTTTGACCGCGGACGCTGTGTTGTAACAGCAGTTGCCGAAAATCCGGCGCTTGTCTGCGCATGGCTTGACCAGATGTACGACCCATTCCAGTCTCCGCAGAACAACTGGGGAACTTATGGAGAAGATGATGACTTCGATATTTTCGAGCTTGGCAAAAACGCAGACGGCGAAGAAATGCTTACACACGCTCCTCTCGGAGACGCTTCTCCTGTAGAAGTACGTGAGGCAGAAGCAGTCGGAGGTCCTCTGGCAGTTCTTGATGAATATTATGACAAATATGTAACCTGCCCGGATGACGCACAGTACCGTCTTGACTGGATCGAAGAATTCTACACACCGGATATGAACACCAAGTATGTATACCCGAACGTATTTATGAGCCGTGAAGACAATGAAAAACTTTCCAACTTACAGGCAGATATCTCAAAAACAATTAACGCAAAAAAATCCGACTGGATCATGAACGGATTTACAGACGCAGACTGGGATGAATATATCGATTCTCTGGACAAATACGGTCTTGAAGAATACCTGAGCATCTTCCAGAAATATCTGGATTCCTTCTATGAGACAGATACAAACACAGACGCACAGAAAGGTGAATAATTTATGACAAGTCAGACTTTACGGGAAGCACGAAAATATGAAGAGACTTCCGCAAAAATGATCAAAGCAGAAGAAAGACCTATATTCCATTTATCTCCCCGTACGGGCTGGACAAATGACCCCAATGGATTTTCCTTCTATAACGGACAATATCATCTGTTCTATCAGTACAATCCATACAATATCCACTGGGGTCCCATGCACTGGGGACATGCAGTAAGCAAGGATATGCTGCACTGGGAGTTTCTCCCGGCAGCTCTTGCCCCGGATGAGATTTTTGACAGAGACGGCTGTTTCTCAGGAAGTGCAGAGACACTTCCTGACGGCAGACAGCTTCTCATGTACACAGGCGTAGCCCGAGAGCCTCAGCCGGACGGCACTTTCAGAGATGTACAGACTCAGTGTCTTGCTGTCGGAGACGGCGTAGATTACGAAAAGCTTGACACAAACCCTGTACTTGACGGAAACGACATTCCGGAGGGCAGCAGCAAAGCCGACTTCCGTGACCCGAAGGTATGGCGCAATGAAGACGGAACTTATAGCTGTGTTGTTGCCAGCCGCCCCGCTGACGGAAGCGGCCAGATTCTTCTTTACAGCAGCCAGGACGGTCTGAGCTGGAAATTTAATACCATTCTTGCCCAGAACCGCAACCGCTTCGGTAAAATGTGGGAATGCCCTGATTTCATCGAGCTTGACGGCAAACAGGTTCTCCTTGTAAGTCCTCAGGATATGCTGCCGAAGGGACTGGAGTACCATAACGGAAACGGAACCCTCTGCATCATCGGTTCCTACGATAAGGAGAAAAAAGTCTTCACAGAGGAACATGACCAGGCAATTGATTACGGCATTGACTTCTATGCTTCCCAGACCCTTCTCACTCCTGACGGACGCCGTGTAATGATCGGCTGGATGCAGAACTGGGATACCTGTGCTCCTCACTCTCCTGATCAGAAATGGTTCGGTCAGATGAGCCTTCCAAGAGAGCTTTCCATCAAAAACGGAAGACTTTACCAGCAGCCGGTCAAAGAGCTGGAAAGCCTGAGAGAAAACAAGGTTTCTTATGAAGATGTTATAATCGAAGATGATACCATGTGTTTCGACGGAGTAGACGGACGCTGCGTAGATATGGAAATCTCCATTCTTCCTGAAGATGCCCGGAACCTTTACGAAAACTTCACTGTTCGTTTCGCACAGAACGAAGACTTTAAGACATCCTTAAGCTTCCATCCGCAGGAATCCATCCTGAAAATCGACCGTAAATTCTCAGGTTCAAGAAGAGCCCATGTTCACCAGAGACGTTGTCTTGTAAACAGTCCAAACGGCGAACTGAAGCTTCGTATCATCCTTGACCGTTTCAGCGCAGAGATCTTTGTCAATGACGGAGAAAAGGTAATGACTATTACCTTAAGCACTCCGCCGGAAGCAGACGGAATCTCCTTCCACGCAGACGGAAAAATAAAAATGAATCTTGTAAAATATAATCTTTCCGCTAAATAACTAAAAGAAGGGGATGTGAAAAAACTCGATTGAGTTTTTTCGCATCCCTCTTTTTGCTTTTGTTGTGTATAAATTGCTAGAATCCTACGCTGAAAAGGCGCACTTCCCCTACCCCATAGAGATTCTCTTTTTGAAATCTATGCGGCAGTTCTATTTCTCATCTTTTTGTTCTGATATTTATATAGATTATGTCCTATTGCCACAAGTAAAACTTCTAGTTTAACCGAATCAATACCTCTTCGGACAATTCTCTTGTACCAACGGTCGTTTTTCATGATTCCAAAAGTGCCTTCTGCTTGTATCGAACGATTCATTCGTAACAGCGCACCATGAATACTCTCTAAGTTTTCAATTACTTCCTGATGCATTGCCGTGAGTTCCTGATTGATCCGAATGGTTCGATTTTTATCTGTCTTCTTACATTTCTCTGCATATGGACATCCACTGCAATCTTCACATTCATACAGCTCTTCCTTACGTCCGTATTGATTTCCCCTCACACCTCTTCTGTATAAAAGGTGAAATGCTTTATCGTTAGGACATCTCATGACACCTTGTTCATCAATTCTAAAATTAACTGCACGGAATGGATCTTCATGATACTTTTGATCCTTAGTTTCTTTTTTAAACATTGGAAACTTCATATACTTTTCCATTCCGTTCTGTTCGCAGAAAATATAGTTGTTATATGATCCATATCCAGCATCTGCCACAGGATACTTGGGATAGAAGCCATACGTTTGTTTGAAGTGCTCCATCAAAGGAATGAAACAGTCCATATCTGAACGATAATGGTTCACGTCAACAACTGCGATATATTCATCTGCTACACCAATCTGTACATTGTATGCCGGCAGAAGCTGATCATTGCCCATGTAATCCGTTTTGATGCGCATAAAGGTAGCTGATTTATCTGTTTTAGAATAGCTGTTACGATCAGGACTGCAAATGTCAATTCTTTCTATATATTCCTGAAGTTTCTGACAGAAACCAGTCAAATGTTCATAATGACGCTGCTCTTTGGATTTTCTCTTTCCGCTTCCGTAAACAAAGGTACTGATATCCAGATCCCATAAAAGCTTTAGCTGATCAATGATTTCATTCAGATAATCTGGTACATACTCAGAATTCGTTGAAATCTGTACTCCACTCCATGCGATTTCTGTGTTGATTTCCTCAATTTCCGTAGTAATTTTTTCATAAAGCTTGTAACGGAACTTTTCGGTAGCCTTCTTCCAAACCCAGGTATATTTGTTGGCGTTTGCTTCAAACTTGGAACCATCGATGTAGATGTGTTGCAAATCCACATGCTCCTCGTTGAAGATCGCTTGATTGATATCGTTAAAAATGTTTTCAATCTTATCCTGAAGGACTTCGTTGATGAAATATCCAAAGGTTCGGTATGATGGAGTCTGGTGATCCATGAGATACATGAATCTGATATTGACTTTGCAGTTGTCTTCCAGTTCTCTCAGGGAGCAGTAGCCGCTGGTCATAAATCCGAAAAGTACTGTTTTTAACATGTTGACCGGATTATATCTGAGCCGTCCAGTTGTGTACTCCGGAATATCTGTCAGATACTTATTTAAATCGATTCCTCCCATCAATCTGTCAAATGTTAAAACAGGATCCAGCAGATCCAAACAATCTGAAAGATACAGCGGTAAATATCCTTGTTCTGGATTATTATAATTTATAGTTGAAATTTTCATCGGAAGTTAATTTTAACATAAAAGAGGAC
>DXXQ01000069.1 GCA_019416265.1 Clostridiales bacterium
GTCCATGGTCACTACCGTCCAGTCATCATCCAGCCATGCCACATCTGCGCGGCCTAAATTAATCATTGGTTCCACAGCCAGCGTCATTCCCGGCAGAAGCCGGACACCCCGTCTTTTCTGCGGAAAATTCGGAATCTGCGGATCTTCGTGAAGGTGGGTGCCGATTCCATGTCCAACAAGATCACGGACAATACCGTAACGGTATTTTGCAGCATGGGCACCGATTGCCTTGGAAATATCGTTGAGATGATTTCCTGCTCTTGCAGCCTTCAGGCCCTCAAAGAAACATTCCCTGGTCACATCCATTAATTTACGTGCCTCAGGGGAAACCTCTCCTACTGCATAAGTCCTTGCTGCATCAGAGTGATAGCCCTTATAAATCAGTCCTGCGTCGATCTTCACAAGATCTCCATCCTGGATAATCTTCTCTTCAGACGGGATTCCGTGAACGACCTCATCGTTTAAACTGATACAAAAGGAACCCGGAAATCCTCCGTAGTTCAAAAAGTTCGGGACGCATCCCAAAGAGCGGATCATTTCCTCGCCGATGCGGTCAAGCTCCTTGGTACTGATTCCCGGTTTAATGTAAGGAATCAGACCATCGTGAACCTTTTCCAGAAGATGACCTGCCTCCCTCATAAGTTCTATTTCGTGTTCTGTCTTTATCGAAACCGACATGTTACCTCCAATGGTGTATCGAAAACACCGTGATTACTCTCCAAGAATAGCGACAACTTCCCCGAATACTTCATCCAGGTTCTTTGTGCCGTCTACTGTTTTTAAAATTCCCTGTTTTGTATAGTAGTCGATCAGCGGCTGTGTCTGCTCATGGTAAACGTTCAGTCTCTTCTGTACTGTTTCCGGCTGGTCGTCATCGCGGAGAACAAGCTTCTCACCGCATACATCGCAGACGCCCTCTGTCTTCGGTGCAGCATATACTACATGATATGTAGCGCCGCATTTCAGGCAGGCACGTCTTCCGGACATACGGTTTACGATATTCTCGTCCGGTACGTCCACATCGATTGCGTAGTCCATCTTGCTTCCCAGTTTATTCAGAGCGTCTGTCAGACATTCAGCCTGAGGAATTGTTCTCGGGAAACCGTCCAGAACATAACCGTTGGCTGCATCCGGCTGCTGGATTCTGTCAACTACCAGGTCGCAGGTCAGCTCGTCCGGAACAAGAAGTCCCTGATCCATGTAGGTTTTTGCTTTCTTTCCAAGCTCTGTACCATTTTTGATGTTGGCACGGAAAATATCTCCTGTGGAGATATGAGGAATCTGATATTTCTCAGCAATTTTCTTCGCCTGAGTACCTTTTCCTGCTCCAGGTGCGCCTAACATAATGATTTTCATAGATAAAACCCTCCATTTCTGTACTTTTTTGTACTTTTGTGTTTTAGCAAATCAAGGCTGCGATACACGAAGCACCGCAACCTCTCATTTTTAGTTGTTCAGGAAGCCTTTGTAGTTGCGGACAAGCATCTGTGATTCAATCTGTTTCACAGTCTCAAGAACAACACCAACAATAATGATGATGGATGTTCCGCCGAAGGAGACATTTGCTCCGAACACACCGTTGAAGAAGAACGGAATGACCGCTACAATAATAAGACCTACTGCACCTATAAATATAATATAATTTAAGATATTAGTCAAATAATCTGACGTAGGTTTTCCCGGACGAATACCAGGAATAAAACCGCCCTGCTTCTTGATATTATCTGCAACTTCCAGCGGGTTGAATGTGATGGAAGTGTAGAAATATGCGAAGAATACACAAAGCACAATGTACAGAATCAGTCCCCAGCTATACTGGAGCTGTTTCGGATTACACCAGTTATTAGAAGACAGACCACGAAGGATCTCGCTTCCGATACCTGTACCATTTCCTTTACCCAGAAGCTGTGCGATCACAACAGGGAAGGACATGATGGATGAAGCAAAAATAACAGGAATAACGCCTGCAGTATTGACTTTCAGAGGAATGTTGGTGGACTGTCCGCCCATCATCTTTCTTCCTACCATCTTCTTGGAATACTGAACAGGAATTCTTCTTTCTGCTCCGTTGAGAACTAATACCATGACTACAACCGCAACGATGATTGCTGCAATGATAAGACCTGCAAGCGCACCTTTTGCAATTGTTTTTCCTTTGATAAAGTTCTCATATAACAATGACAAATCGCTTGGGATTCGTGAAACGATGTTTACGCAGAGTACGATGGAAATACCGTTGCCGATACCCTTTTCTGTGATACGCTCACCAATCCACATCAGCATAGCAGATCCTGCTGTAAGGCAGACAACTACTACTACACCTTTTAAGAAATCCATATCTGGAATAAGGCCCTGACGACCGAATCCGATTGCCATGGCAACGGATTCAAACAGAGCCAAGCCCACAGTTACATATCTTGTAATTGCAGTGATTTTTTTTCTGCCTTCCTCACCATCTCGCTGCATCTCTTCCAGAGCAGGAATAGCAATGGTCATAAGCTGCATGATGATGGAAGAAGTGATGTAAGGTGTGATGTTTAATGCGAAAATTGACATTCGCTCGAATGAGCCACCGGTGAATGCGTCAAAGAAGTTGAATGCATCGCCAGTGTTGCTGGCAAACCAGTTCTTGAAGAAGTCGCTGTCAACTCCCGGAACCGGGAGCTGAGAGCCGATACGGATAATAAAGATCATCCATACAACGTAGAGCAGTTTGCGTCTCATTTCTTTTACTCTAAAAACATTTTTAAGAGTTTCAAACATTAGATCACCTCTACTGAACCACCTGCTGCTTCAATTTTTGCTTTTGCTGTTTCGCTTACAGCATTTACTTTAACATTGAGTTTCTTTGTAAGCTCACCATTTCCGAGAAGTTTAACGCCATCAGCGATTTTGGAAATTGCACCGCTTGCAAGTAATGTCTCAGCTGTTACCTCTGCGCCATCCTCGAAACGGTTAAGAATGTCAACGTTAACTGCGATAATTTCTTTAGAGTTTCTGTTCTTGAAACCTCTCTTAGGCAGACGTCTGTATAAAGGCATCTGACCACCTTCGAATCCCGGTTTTTTGTGGCCGGAACGTGCTAACTGTCCTTTATGTCCTTTACCGGCTGTTTTGCCGTTTCCTGAACCATGTCCACGACCTCTTCTGAAGTTGTCGCTGTGCTTAGAACCATCTGCTGGTCTTAAGTTTGCTAATTCCATGACTGGCACCTCCTTTTGAAATTTATGCTTCTTCTACTTTTACCAGGTGCTGTACCTGCTGAATCATTCCTCTTGTTGCCGCATTGTCCGGCATTTCAACTGTTTTGTGCATTTTGGTAAGACCCATTGCTTTAACAGTAAGTTTATGTTTCGGAACAGCGCCAATAGGAGATTTTACTAATGTAACTTTTAATGTGTTTGCCATTTTCGTATTCCTCCTTAAGCCAGAATCTCATCAACAGATTTTCCACGAAGTTTAGCAACTTCTTCTGGAGTTTTTAACTGTCTTAAGCCTTCGATTGTTGCGAGAACAACGTTCTGTTTGTTTCTGGATCCCATACATTTTGTACGGATGTTTTTAATACCAGCTAACTCGATTACCGCACGTGCAGGACCGCCGGCGATAACACCAGTACCTTCCGGAGCTTTCTTCAGGAGCATTTCTGCGCTGCCGAATTTTCCTACGAAGTCATGAGTGATAGAACCATTCTCATCTCTTGCTACTGTTACTAATTTTTTCATAGCATCCTCTTTTCCTTTGCGGATCGCTTCAGGAATCTCGGCTGCTTTTCCTAAACCTGCACCAACGTGTCCGTTGCCGTCACCAACAACAACTAAAGCTGTGAAACGGAAGTTACGACCACCTTTAACAACCTTTGTAACACGTTTGATTGTTACTACTTTATCTTCTAATTCTAACTGACTAGCATCAATAAGATTACGTTTCATGTGTTTGCGCTCCTTCCTCTTAGAATTTCAGACCAGCTTCTCTTGCTGCATCTGCTAATGCTTTCACTTTACCGTGGTAAATGTATCCGCCTCTGTCGAAAACAACGCTTTCGATACCAGCTGCGATTGCTTTTTTACCAATAACAGTTCCTAAGTGTGCTGCTGCAGCAACATCATCTGTGTGCTCTAATTCAGCGTTAACTTCTTTCTGAAGAGTAGAAGCTGATACAAGAGTTTTGTGTGCTGTGTCATCAATAATCTGTGCATACATATGCTTGTTGGAACGGAATACTGCTAAACGAGGAGTTGTTGCAGTGCCGTTTAAATGATGACGTAATCTTCTATGCTTATTCTGACGAACTAATGCTCTAGATCCTTTATTAATCATTTTCTCACTCTCCTTAATTATTTCTTACCAGTTTTACCAACTTTACGTCTGATAACTTCGTCGATATACTTAATACCTTTGCCCTTGTATGGCTCTGGTCTTCTCTTATCTCTGATTTCAGCCGCAAACTGACCAACTTTTTCTTTGCTGATACCGGATACGATAATTTTGTTTCCGTCTACTTTGGACTCGATTCCTTCCGGATCTTCCATTTCAACCGGGTGAGAGTAACCAAGGTTAAGAACAAGCTTCTTGCCCTGTTTTGCTGCTTTATAACCTACACCGTTAACTTCAAGAGTTTTTGTGTAACCCTCGCTTACACCAACAACCATGTTGTGGATTAAGCTTCTTGTTAAACCGTGAAGAGCTTTCATTTTCTTTAAGTCGTTTGGTCTTGTAACAACTACCTGACCATCTTCAACTTTGATTTCCATCTCTACAGGAAGTGCTCTTTCGAGAGTTCCCTTAGATCCTTTTACGGTTACCACGTTGCCTTCTGCGACTTTAACTTCTACACCGGCCGGAATAGCAACAGGAAGTCTACCGATTCGTGACATAAATTTGTCCTCCTTACTTAGATTATCGGAGAGGATTACTTGGAATCCTCTCTGTTTTCAGTTTGTCTCTATAAAAAATCTTGATTTAAAGTTTTCGCTTTCAGATTACCAAACGAATGCTAACACTTCGCCGCCAACTTTAAGTTTACGAGCTTCTTTGTCAGTGATAACACCCTGGTTTGTGGAAAGAATAGCGATTCCAAGGCCGCCAAGTACTCTTGGAAGCTCATCCTTGCCTGCGTATACACGAAGACCAGGTTTGGAGATTCTCTTTAAACCAGTGATGATTTTTTCGTTTTTATCTTCACCGTATTTCAGTGTGATGTGAAGAGTTTTGATAACGCCATCCTCAACTAAGTCATATTTTGCAATATAACCTTCGTCTAAAAGAATGTTAGCAATTGCAGTTTTCATTTTAGATGCCGGAACATCTACAGTATCATGTTTAGCAGTATTTGCGTTACGGATACGTGTAAGCATATCTGCGATTGGATCGCTCATTGTCATGTTAGTTTCCTCCTAAATTTCAGACTTTACATGTCTCATTTCTATTTTTTATTACCTGTTGTGACAAATTTGTTTTTATATAATTGCGTTTCGGCTTACCAGGAAGCTTTCTTAACGCCCGGGATCTGTCCTTTGTAAGCTAATTCACGGAAGCACACACGGCAGATTCCGTATTTTCTTAAAACTGAATGTGGACGTCCACAGATTTTGCAACGTGTATATTCTCTTGTGGAGAATTTAGCTTTGCGCTGCTGTTTGATTTTCATTGCTGTTTTAGCCATGAATCGTTCCTCCTATTATTTTGCAAACGGCATATTGAATAATGTCAGTAATTCACGAGCTTCTTCATCAGTCTTAGCTGTAGTAACGAAGATGATGTCCATACCTCTTACTTTGTCAACTTTATCATATTCAACTTCTGGGAAGATTAACTGCTCTTTGATACCCAGAGCATAGTTACCTCTACCGTCAAATGCGTTCGGGTTTACACCACGGAAGTCACGTACACGAGGAAGTGCAAGGTTGATAAGACGATCAGCGAACTCATACATCTTTTCACCTCTTAAAGTTGTTTTACAACCGATAGCCATTCCCTCTCTGATTTTGAAGTTAGCGACAGATTTTTTCGCTTTTGTAGCTACTGCTTTCTGTCCTGTGATCAGCTCCATATCAGCGATTGCTGCATCAAGAAGCTTAGCGTTTTCTTTGGCTTCACCAACACCCATGTTAACAACGATCTTTTCGAGTTTTGGCACTTCCATAACATTTTTGTATCCAAATTTTTTGGTCATGGCATCCATGATCTCATTTTTGTACATTTCTTTTAATCTACTCACTTGTCATGCCTCCTCTCTCAATTAATCGATTACTTTACCTGTTGCTTTTGCAACACGTACTTTTTTGTCACCGTCCATCTGGAAACCTACTCTTGTAGCTTTTCCGTCAACAACCAGCATTACGTTGGAGATGTGCAGCGGAGCTTCTTTTGTGATGATTCCGCCGTTCTGGTTTGCTGCTGATGGTTTGCTGTGTTTGCTTACCATGTTTACGTTCTCGACTAAAACGGTATTGTCTTTAACATTAACTGCAAGAACTTTACCCTCTTTGCCGTTATCTTTACCAGCGATTACTTTAACAGTATCACCTTTTTTAATCTTCATAGCTGACATTAGGCACCCTCCTTATAATACTTCCGGAGCTAAGGAAACGATCTTCATGAATTTTTTCTCACGAAGCTCTCTGGCAACTGGTCCAAAGATACGTGTTCCTCTCGGAGTTAAGTCGTCTTTAATGATTACGGCAGCATTTTCATCGAAACGGATGTAGGATCCGTCTTTACGACGAGCGCCTTTTTTTGTTCTAACTACAACAGCTTTCACAACGTCGCCTTTTTTAACAACGCCGCCTGGTGTTGCATCTTTAACAGTAGCAACGATTGTATCGCCAATGTTTGCATATCTTCTTGTAGAGCCGCCCATAACACGAATACAAAGGATTTCTTTTGCACCAGTGTTGTCGGCAACTTTCAGTCTGCTTTCCTGCTGAATCATACTGGTTTCCTCCTTATTTAGCTTTCTCTACGATTTCAACCAGTCTCCATCTTTTATCTTTAGATAACGGTCTGGTTTCCATTACTTTTACGGTATCACCGATATTACACTCATTCATCTCGTCATGAGCTTTTAATTTATATGTTCTCTTCACGATTTTTTTGTAAAGAGGATGTTTTACATGGTCTTCAATTGCAACTACGATGGTTTTGTCCATCTTATTGCTTACAACCTTACCCACACGGGTTTTTCTCAGATTTCTTTCCACGATAGTTTCCTCCTATTATTTGGAAGCGTTAGCCTGCTCAGTGATTACTGTCTGGATTCTTGCAATATTCTTGCGAACCTCTTTGATTCGGCTAGTATTGTCTAATTGATTTGTTGCATTCTGAAATCTCAGGTTAAAAAGTTCTTTTTTAGCAGCTACTAATTCTTCATTTAATTCTGCAGCTGATTTTGCTTTTAAATCTTCTACGAATTTATTAATTTTCACTGTTATCACCGCCTTCTAAGTCTGCACGAGAAACGATTTTACATTTACATGGTAACTTGTGCATTGCAAGACGTAATGCTTCACGTGCGATCTCTTCAGAAACGCCTGCGATTTCGAACATTACACGTCCTGGTTTAACAACTGCTACCCAGTATTCAAGAGTACCTTTACCGGAACCCATACGTGTTTCTGCTGGTTTTGCTGTTACTGGTTTATCTGGGAAAATTTTAATCCAAACCTGACCGCCACGCTTGATATAACGTGTCATAGCAATACGGGCTGCCTCAATCTGGTTGGAACGAATCCAACATGGTTCGGTAGCAACAAGTCCGAATTCACCATAGTTGATGACATTTCCTCTAAGAGCTTTTCCTCTCATGGAGCCACGGAACTGTTTACGACGTTTAACTCTTTTTGGCATTAACATTATTTATCGCTCCCTTCCTTAGTTCCTTTTGTTGGAAGTACTTCACCGTTGTAGACCCAAGCTTTTACGCCAACTTTGCCGTATGTTGTGTCTGCTTCAGCGAATCCGTAATCGATATCTGCACGAAGTGTCTGAAGCGGAATAGTTCCCTCGCTGTAGAACTCTGTACGAGCCATATCAGCACCGCCAAGACGTCCGGAACAAGCAGTCTTAATACCAAGTGCTCCAGCCTTCATTGTTCTCTGCATTGTAGATTTCATAGCACGACGGAAAGAAATACGGTTTTCAAGCTGAAGTGCAATGTTCTCAGCTACTAACTGTGCATCTCTGTCTGGTCTTTTTACTTCTTTGATATCTACGATTAATTTCTTATCAGTGAATTTCTTTAACTCAGCTTTCACTTTCTCGATCTCAGCGCCGCCTTTACCGATTACGATACCAGGTTTTGCTGTGTAGATGATGATCTTAACTCTGTCAGATGCTCTTTCGATCTCGATTTTGGAAACACCTGCGCTGTATAATTTCTTTTTAAGGAAGGTTCTGATGTTGTAGTCTTCTACTAAGCAGTCAGCGAAGTCTGCCTCAGCGAACCATCTTGAATCCCAATCCTTGATAACACCGACTCTAAGGCCATGTGGGTTAACTTTCTGTCCCATGCTTTTCCTCCTTATCTTTCATCCAGCACGATGGTGATATGGCTTGTTCTCTTTTCGATTCTGTAAGCTCTACCCTGTGCTCTTGGCTGAATTCTCTTCATTGTAGGTCCTTTATCTGCGTAGCATGCTGCAATGTAGAGGTTGTCTGCGTTCATTCCATTGTTATTCTCAGCGTTTGCGATAGCTGACTCAAGTAATTTCTTGATCACGCTGGAAGCGTATCTTGGGTTGTATGTCAGGATACCAAGTGCTGTCTGCGCATCTTTTCCACGGATTGCATCTAATACGTAGCAGGCTTTCTGAACAGAAATTCTTGCATAAGATAATTTTGCAGACGGTCTTGTCTCTCTATTATTCTCATTTCTGGCTCTTTTGATCTGGCTTCTATGTCCTTTTGCCATTTTAAAGTGCCTCCTTTCCTCTTGCTCAATCTAGGGGTTAACCCGCCATGCTGCCCCTTAGGGGACAACAGGCAGTTTATATATCAATGATTAGCGAACTCCGGATTTCTTTTCGTCTTTTCCGTGTCCTCTGTATGTTCTGGTTGCTACAAACTCACCGAGTTTATGTCCAACCATATCTTCTGTAACATATACCGGCACATGTTTTCTTCCATCATGAACAGCGATTGTGTGTCCTACGAAAGATGGGAAGATTGTAGAACGGCGTGACCAGGTTTTGATAACGGATTTCTCGTTTGCAGCGTTTAATGCGTCAACTTTTTTCAGTAAGTGAGCGTCTGCAAAAGGTCCTTTTTTCAGTGAACGAGACATGCTTTCTCCTCCTTAATTATTTTGATAAAGCTTTTCCATCGCGTCTTCTTACGATGAGCTTGTTGGACTGTTTGTTTTTCTTTCTTGTCTTCAGACCAAGAGCAGGTTTGCCCCATGGTGTGCATGGGCCAGGACGACCAATACCGGTCTTTCCTTCACCACCACCGTGTGGATGGTCATTCGGGTTCATTACGGAACCGCGAACTGTAGGTCTGATACCCATGTGACGTTTACGTCCAGCTTTACCAATGTTGATCAGGCTGTGATCGCCGTTTCCTACTTCACCAACTGTTGCGCGGCAAACGATCGGAACCATTCTCATTTCACCAGATGGCAGACGCAGTGTTGCGTATTTGCCTTCTTTTGCCATTAACTGAGCGCCGTTACCAGCGGAACGAACCATCTGTCCGCCCTTTCCTGGGTGAAGCTCAATGTTGTGGATCATTGTACCAACCGGGATAAGCTCTAATGGTAAGCAGTTACCAACACGAACTTCTGCTTCCGGTCCGTTCATTACCTTCTGGCCTACTTTTAAGCCTTCCGGAGCAAGGATATATGCTTTCTCGCCGTCTGCGTAGCAGATTAAAGCGATGTTTGCTGTTCTGTTCGGATCGTATTCGATAGTCTTAACTGTTGCAGGGATTCCATCTTTTCTTCTCTTGAAGTCGATGATTCTGTATTTTCTTCTGCTTCCGCCTCCGCGGTGTCTTACAGTGATTTTACCCTGGTTGTTACGACCAGCATTTTTATTTAAAGACACAACTAAGGATTTCTCTGGTGTAGATGTTGTAATCTCTGAGAAATCAGAACCAGTCATATGTCTTCTTGACGGTGTATATGGGGTATAGGTTTTAATTCCCATTTCTGTTCTCCTTTCAATCTTTATTATCACGCTTTTGACTGCGTATATGCGCTATCGGTAAGAATTAAAGACCTTCGAAGATTTCGATATCTTTGCTGTCCTCTGTAAGGGCTACGATAGCTTTCTTGGATTTAGCAGTTTTACCAACTACCATTCCACGGCGTTTTTTCTTACCATCTAAGTTCATGGTGTTAACGCTCTTTACTTTTGTTCCTTCGAACATTTTTTCCACAGCTTCTTTGATCTGTGTTTTATTTGCTTCCGGATGTACTAAGAAAGTGTATTTCTTCTCACCCATAGCATTCATGGATTTCTCTGTAATCACCGGTTTTTTGATTACGTCATAGTATTTAATGTCAGCCATTATGCGTATACCTCCTCGATGGATGCAACAGCATCTTTGGTTACAACTACGGTGTTATGTTTCATAACGTCGTATACGTTGATTGTGTTGACAGTTGCAGTTTCAACATCTGCGATGTTTCTTGTAGAAAGGATGATGTTTTTGTCATCTGCTGCTGTTACGACAAGAGCTTTCTCTGCTTTCAGGTTTGTAAGAACCTTCTGCATTTCTTTTGTCTTAACCTCTGCAAGTGTAAGAGCATCAACTACTACTAATTTATTGTCCTGAACTTTGGAAGTCAGAGCAGATTTCAGAGCAGCTCTTCTTTCTTTCTTGTTCATTTTTACTTCGTAGTCTCTTGGTACCGGAGCGAATACAACACCGCCGCCAGTCCACTGTGGTGCACGGATGGAACCCTGTCTAGCATGACCTGTTCCTTTCTGTCTCCACGGTTTTCTTCCGCCGCCGCTTACTTCAGAGCGAGTTTTCGCTTTCTGTGTACCCTGGCGTTTATTTGCGAGCTGACGAACAACAGCAAGGTGAACAAGATGCTCGTTGATTTCTACACCGAACACTGCATCGTTCAGTTCCATTGTTCCAACTTCATTGCCTTCCATATTATAAACAGTTACGTTTGCCATTTGTGTGCTCCTCCTTTCTGATTATAAGGACTTTACTGTTTCTTTGATAGTAACCAAAGATTTCTTAGGTCCTGGAACAGCACCTTTAACTAACAGTAAGTTGTTTTCTGTATCTACGCGTACGATCTCGAGGTTCTGTACAGTAACCTGAACATTTCCCATATGTCCCGGCATCTTTTTGCCCTTAGCAACCTTGCTTGGGTCAGATGCAGCACCGTTGGAACCTGCATGACGATGGTATTTGGAACCGTGAGTCATAGGTCCTCTGGACTGTCCGTGTCTCTTGATCGCGCCCTGGAAACCTTTACCTTTGGAGATTGCTGTCACATCGATGTGATCGCCGTCTGCAAAGATATCAGCTTTAATTTCCTGTCCTACTTCATATTCAGCAGCGTTTTCGAATCTGAATTCTTTTAAGAATCTCTTTACGTCAACGCCAGCTTTTTCAAAGTGGCCTTTTTCCGGTTTGTTCACCAGTTTTTCTCTGATCTCGCCAAAACCTACCTGAACAGATGCATATCCATCGTTCTCTTCTGTCTTAACCTGTGTTACTACACATGGACCAGCCTGTAAAACTGTTACCGGAATTAACATGCCTTCCTCATTGAAGATCTGAGTCATTCCGACTTTTGTAGCTAAGATAGCTTTCTTCATTTTTTTCTTCCTCCTTATAGCGGATTACCGATTACCGGCAATCATATAGTAAATAGCATAAATGCTTAAAAGCATTAACAAATTTAGGGGTGTTGCTTATTTTGTTTTCATCTTGATATCGATGTGAACACCAGCCGGCATTTCCAGTCTTGACAGAGCGTCAACTGTTTTCTGTGTTGGTGTTAAGATATCGATGAGTCTCTTATGAGTTCTCTGCTCGAACTGCTCTCTGGAATCTTTGTATTTGTGAACCGCTCTTAAGATTGTTACAAC
>DXXQ01000007.1 GCA_019416265.1 Clostridiales bacterium
GTAATATGTGATTGTAGCCAAGATACAGGCTTTGAAATGGTTTTAACATTATAATAACAGAAATTTCAAAAAAGTAAATATACAACAGATATTACTATAAAGCAAAACAAAATATTTGACAACGCAAACCTTTATTCAATAAGGCTTTGAATAGGATTATTTATTTTGCAACTGTCAAACTCCCGGGGAGGGGTTAAATTAACAGGCTTTTACGCGGATTTATAAAAGAATACAGAGTTTCTATTGTGTGTATTTTGAAAATATTATATAATAAATATACTTTGAACGATAAATACTATACAATAAAAACTGGAGGGAATCACTATGATGAAAAGAATCGGCTTACTGACAAGCGGCGGCGACTGTCAGGCATTAAATGCAACCATGCGAGGCGTTGTAAAGGGACTGTCAAACAATCTGGATGAGCTGGAGGTTTACGGTTTCGACGATGGTTATAAGGGACTGATCTACGGCAAATACCGTATGCTTACATCGAAAGATTTTTCCGGAATCCTTACCCAGGGCGGAACGATTCTCGGAACATCCAGACAGCCGTTTAAGCTGATGCGTGTTCCGGATGAAAAAGGTCTTGACAAAGTAGCGGCTATGAAGCAGACCTACTATAAGCTCTGTCTGGACTGTCTTGTGATTCTGGGCGGAAACGGAACGCAGAAGACAGCCAACCTTCTCCGG
This sequence comes from Clostridiales bacterium, assembly GCA_019416265.1. Lineage (GTDB taxonomy): Bacteria > Bacillota > Clostridia > Lachnospirales > Lachnospiraceae > Blautia_A. The sequence goes on from DXXQ01000007.1 coordinate 694, forward strand.
GAGGAAGGACTGAATATTATTCATCTTCCAAAGACGATCGACAATGACATCTATGGTACAGATATGACTTTCGGTTTCCAGAGTGCGGTAAACATTGCCACAAACGCCATTGACTGCATCCATACAACTGCAGCTTCCCACGGCCGTGTTTTTATTGTGGAAGTTATGGGACATAAAGTAGGAAGCCTTACCCTTCATGCGGGAATTGCAGGAGGAGCAGATATTATCCTCATACCGGAGATCCCGTACGATATCAAGAAGGTCGTAGAAGCGATCAAGAAGCGGGCAAAGGCAGGCAAACGCTTTACGATCCTTGCTGTTGCAGAGGGTGCGATTTCCAAAGAAGACGCACAGCTCTCCAAAAAGAAATATAAAGAAAAACTGGAAGCAAGAGCGAAAAAATATCCGTCAGTTTCCTATGAGATCGCAGACCGTATCTTTAAAGAGACAGGAGCAGAAGTGCGTATTACAGTTCCGGGCCATACACAGAGAGGCGGCGAACCATGCGCCTATGACCGTGTGCTTTCCACAAGGATCGGAGCAGGAGCAGCTCAGGCGATCATTGACGGAGAATTCGGAATCATGGTGGGAATCGTGGATGGAAAGATCAAACGTGTTCCTCTGGAAGAGTGTGCAGGCAAGCTGAAGATGGTTGCACCGGACGACCAGACCGTTATGGCGGCAAAAGAGATCGGAATCAGCTTCGGAGATTAAAACATTTCCGGACTTGACGGGACATAGTCTTTTCCATTATTATTAATAAGACAAAAAAATTACCGCCGCGGGAATTTTTCCGCGGCGGCTGTAATGTTAAAGGAGTCTGTTTATGAGTTACACTGCTCTTTACAGAAAATTCCGTCCTGACAATTTTGATGATGTGAAAGGTCAGGACCATATCGTGACAACTTTAAGAAATCAGATCACCCATGACAGGATCGGGCATGCCTATCTGTTCTGCGGTACAAGAGGAACCGGTAAGACTTCTGTTGCGAAGATTCTGGCGAAAGCCGTAAACTGCGAGCATCCCGTAAATGGAAGCCCCTGTAATGAGTGCGCTATGTGTAAAGCTATTCAGGCAGGAACCTCCATGAATGTGATTGAGATTGACGCTGCGTCCAACAATGGCGTGGACAATATCCGTGAGATCCGGGAGGAAGTTTCTTACCGGCCTACGGAGGGCAGATATAAAGTATACATTATTGACGAGGTTCATATGCTTTCCACAGGCGCATTTAATGCTCTTTTAAAAACGCTGGAGGAACCGCCGTCCTATGTGATCTTTATTCTGGCTACCACAGAGGCCCATAAGATTCCGATCACCATTCTTTCCAGATGTCAGCGCTATGATTTCCACCGTATCACCATCGACACGATCGCGGCAAGACTGCAGGAGCTGCTCGATGCAGAAGGGGTGGAGGCAGAGGACAAAGCAGTCCGCTATGTGGCAAAAGCGGGAGACGGATCCATGCGAGACGCATTAAGTCTTCTTGACCAGTGCATTGCTTTTTACCTTGGACAGAAGCTGACCTATGACAAGGTTCTGGAGGTTCTTGGGGCTGTTGACACGGAAGTGTTCAGCAAGCTTCTGCGCCAGGTCCTTGCAGGAAATGTGACGGGGGCTATCAGGATTCTGGAGGAGCTGATCACAGGCGGAAGGGAACTGAGTCAGTTTGTGGGAGATTTTACCTGGTATATGAGGAATCTTCTCCTTGTAAAAACGTCGGAAAATCCGGAGGAAGCCATCGACGTTTCTTCTGAGAATTTAAGACTGCTCCAGGAGGAGAGCGAGATGACGAATGCAGAAACCCTGATGCGTTATATCCGGGTTTTCTCCGAGCTGTCCAGTCAGATCCGGTTTGCCACACAGAAGAGAGTGCTGGTGGAGATTGCGCTGATCAAGCTTTGCCGTCCGGCCATGGAGACGAATCTGGATTCTGTTCTCGACCGTATACGGGTTCTTGAGGAACAAATAGAAAAGAGACCGGTGCAGCAGGTGGTTGTCACAGCCGGAAATCCTTCAGGCGGGACAGACGGCAGTGAGGAAAAACAGGGGTATCAGCCTTCCAAGGCAGCTCCTGAAGATCTTCAGAAAATTGTGGCGGGCTGGAAAGGAATCATAGGCCAGACCACGGGACTTTTCCGCCAGATGCTGCAGAAATCCATTCCCAAGTACAACGGAGAGACGGGGGATGCGACTCTCTATGTGGAATTTCAGGATTTCATTGGGAAAAACTATGCGGATAATCAGGAGGCGAAGAAAGAGCTTCAGGATATTATCATTGCCCAGACCGGAAAATCAGTAAACATAGAAATGCTGGTTGCCAAAGAGCATCAGCACAGCAATCTTGCACAGATTACCGTTGACCAGGCAATCCGTGATAACATCCATATGGATGTTGTTGTTGAGGAAGACGAAGAAGAGGAATAAAAAGGAGGATCATCATTATGGCAAAACGTGGTGGATTCCCTGGCATGGGTATGCCGGGAAACATGAATAATCTTATGAAACAGGCGCAGAAAATGCAGCGTCAGATGGAAGAGAATCAGAAGGTTCTGGAAGAAAAGGAATTTACGGCAACTGCAGGAGGCGGGGCTGTTGAGGTGACTATTTCCGGTAAA
>DXXQ01000070.1 GCA_019416265.1 Clostridiales bacterium
GAACACTGGTTTTTTCTTGGGAACGGGAAAAAATTTGACAGCGATGTGAAAGAACCGCTGGAGAGGGGGGACTTCTACTGGCCGTCTATGCCGGAACCTGATTTTAAAGATCTTTTCAGTGAACCGGAGCCATCAGAGGAATTTATGAATGACTGGCTGTGCCGGACATGCGAGATTATAGATAAATATGATCCAAAGATTTTGTATTTCGACTGGTGGATACAGCATCGTGCGGCAAAACCTTACTTAAAAAAACTGGCGGCATATTATTATAATCGTGCGGCGCAAAGAAACAGTGAGGTTGTGATTTGTTATAAACACGATGCGTTTATGTTTGGAAGTGCGGTAGTTGATATTGAGAGAGGGCAGTTTGCGGATGCGAAGCCCTATTACTGGCAGACGGATACCTCTGTAGCGCTGAATTCATGGTGTTATACAAAAAATAATATATACAAGAAACCGGAAGAAATAGTCTGTGATCTTGTGGATATCGTGAGTAAAAATGGAAATCTTCTTTTAAATATCGGGCCCAAAAAAGATGGAACCATACCGGAAGAGGATGCAGAGATATTGAAAGGTATCGGAAAATGGCTTGAGATCAACGGAGAGGCAATCTATGGAAGCCGTGTGTGGCGCAAATCGGGGGAAGGGCCGACAAAAATCAGGGAAGGACAGTTTGCAGACGGCGACAGGAAGGAATTTACAAGCAAAGACATCCGCTATACGGTGAACGGCGGAAAACTGTATGCCTCCGTGCTCAAATGCAGCGAAGACGGGTGTTATATATTGGGTGAGCTTGGAGAGCGGGTTGTATGGGAAAAAGATTATTTCCATGGAATCGTCAAAGATGTGACTGTGCTTGGCTTTGATGAAAAGCTGACCTGGAGAAGAGATAAGGACGGACTGCATATTCAGACTGAACATGTAAAAAGTACCTATCCTGTTGTGTTTAAGATCAAAATTGATTAAATATCATATAGAATATCAGAGGACGGCTTATGTAAGCGTTCCTCTGATATTTTCAGGATATTCCACGCCTTCGGGCAGGGGATCCCATTCATTTAATCCGAGACTCTGTTTAAATTTCGCCTGTTCCAGAGTCAGCGGAGGAAGGTCTTCGTTCAGATAATCCATCAATTCCTGGATCCCTTCCCTTGTTTTGTTGTTTACCATAAAAATCCTCTCACATCCTGTGTTGATCAGCCATTGGCGGACCATGGGAATGTTTGCGTGGGGAGAATCTACTTTGGTGATGATCCCGATGAGAGGACGGAGGATGAAAGCACGGGAGCAGGGGGCAAAAAGATTAAAAGGTTCGTCAGCCGCCTGAACGATGGCAACCACATCTGCCTCGAAAGAGAAGCAGGCAAGTCCTACGCTGAAATGCTTGGATTCCGCATATTCCCCGGGAGAGTCTATGGTATCGTCATTTGTATTTGTATACTGAGTCTTGATGTAGTGGAGTTCCTCGCCTTTAAGGGCCTGGGTAAGGGAAGTCTTTCCGGCTTCGCTCCGTCCCATTAAAAACATTTTTTTCATCTTGTCACCTCGCAGGTCTTAAAACCAAGGGTTTCGTCAAAAAAGCGGACAACCTCCTCAACGGCAGTTTCCACCTGGGAAAGACCGCCTGTGAGAATGAGAGAGCCGCAGAAACGGTCCATGAAACCAATATCTACGTGGGCGCTTTTCACTGCAACGTCAGCTGCCACCACAACAGCTTCCCATGGAGTAAAACGAATCAGACCGATAGTTTCACCGGTATGATCTTCTCCCTCGTGAACTCCGATATGGAGTCCGAGATTCTGATAAATACAGGGTTCGGAAGGATTCAGGATATGAGCCAGGCAGACTTCTTTTCCCGGAACGCGCACACGGGTGAGACGAAGTTTTTTCCCTTTCAGGTTTTCATAATCATTGTGAAACAGCTTTTCCAACAGTTCTTCTCTCGTCATTTGCGTTGTTTGCGTCATATCAGCACTTCCTATCTCTTTGTAATATTGCAGACTACATAGCCAAGGGAATCACGGAAATAGTCAACGACCTCTGTCATTGCAGACATTACATCAGAAATTTCACCTGTGATGATCAGAGTTCCTGTAAAACGGTCTGCGAATCCAAGATAAACATTTCCGCTTTTTACAGCGATATCGGATGCGATAACTGCGGATTCCGGAGGAGTCATGTTCATGATTCCGATTGCGGATGAACGGTAATCAAGCTGTGGGTTTAAGCCAAGCTTCTGATAAATGATCGGAGCCGGGCCGCCCATTACATGGGCAAAGGTGATTTCCTTTCCTGCTACGGTTTCCTGTACGATTCTAATCTGTTCTACATTCTCATTTGCCATTGAAATGTCCCTCTCTTTCAGAAATTCTATTCGATCAAGCTTTTGGCTCTGCAAAAAGCAAGCTATTCTACATTAAATTATACTATCCGGAAATAAGGGGGTCAAGTTGAAAAAAATCCTTTAAATAGTAAAATTCTTTGTCTTTTTTAATAAGTGGAAAACATTTTCAGAAATGGATTGCTGTTTTTGGAGAGAGGCGTATAATGGAGTCTATATCACAAAAAAGAGGAGAAAGAAACACATGAAAAAACAGGGAAATTTGCTTATGAAGCTGACAGACCTCGTAGGGCTTACTTTTTTATGGGTGATCGGCTGTATTCCGATTGTGACGATTTTTACTTCGACAGCGGCAATGTATCACACGGTAGTTACCTGTGTCCGGGGAGGAAAGGCCGGGATCACGGCAGAATTTAAGGCAGCTTATCTCAGAAATCTGAAACAGGGAATTCTTCTGACCCTTTTATACGGAGCTGCAGGAGGATTTCTCGGAGCCGGAAATTATTTCGTGTTTGGGGTAAATGAGACACAGAGCAGCGAGATGATGATCCTTGCCATCAGCACCATTATTGTGACAATGCTGTACATTCTTAATATTCTCTGGCTGATTCCTGTGCTGGCCAAAGCATCAGGAAAATTCAACGAAATTATGAAGCTTACCTACACAGCGGCAACTAAGAACATCGGGAAAGGTCTTCTGATGCTCTGGATCGTTTTTGCAGTGGCAGTGGGAATCCGTATTTTCCTTCCGCTTGCAGTGATTCTTCCGGCAGCAGCGGCAATGTGGAATTCCTATCTGGCAGAGCCTGCATTAGAACATATTTAAAACAGAGTGAAAAATTGTGATTGACATTCATACGTTAATGTGACAAACTAACCTTATTAAGTTTAGAAGGAAGGGAAGTTTGTCACATTTTTTTGTAAAGGAAAGCATTCTGAGAGAAGCTACGAAGGATGTGGCAGCAAAGGTAGATTATATGACAAAGAAAAGACAGTGCGGTGTGCTGCTTCCGATCAGCAGCCTTCCGTCCAAATATGGAATCGGATGTTTTGACAAATGCGCGTATGAATTTGTAGATGCTTTAAAAGCGGCTGGACAGAGCTGCTGGCAGATTCTTCCCCTGGGGCCTACAAGCTACGGGGATTCCCCTTATCAGTCCTTTTCCACATTTGCGGGAAATCCCTATTTTATCAGTCTTGACGCCCTCATTGAAGAAGGAGTTCTCACGAAAAAAGAATGCGAGGCTGTGGATTTCGGAAAAGATGAGACAAGCATTGACTACGCGAAGCTTTACAAAGGACGCAGCAAGCTTCTGAGAAAAGCCTATGAACGCAGCGACATCAGCAAAAATGAGGAATTCTGCAGATTCCAGCAGGAGCAGGGCTATTGGCTGAAGGATTACGCTCTTTTTATGGCTGTAAAATCCCGTTTTGACGGTGCGCCCTGGAGCGAATGGGCGGAGGATATCCGTCTGCGCTGGCAGTTTGCCTTGGATTATTACAGAGAACAGTGCTATTTCGATATAGAGTTCCAGGAGTATGTACAGTTTAAATTTTATGAACAGTGGGGAAAATTAAAAGCCTACGCAAATGAGAACGGAATCCGGATCATTGGAGATATTCCCATTTATGTGGCAATGGACAGTGCAGATACCTGGGCGAGTCCATGGCTCTTTAAAATTGACGAGAATAACCAGCCCACACAGGTGGCAGGATGCCCTCCGGACGGATTTTCCGCCACAGGACAGCTCTGGGGAAATCCTCTGTACAACTGGGAAGTACATAAGCAGTCCGGCTTCGAGTGGTGGATTCGCCGGATCCGTCACTGCTTTGCCATGTACGACATTGTCAGGATCGACCATTTCCGCGGTTTTGACGAATATTACGCAATTCCTTTCGGAGATAAGACAGCGGAGAACGGATGGTGGGAAAAAGGCCCGGGCATGGATCTTTTCAATGCCATTAAAAACCGCCTGGGAGAAAAAGATATTATTGCGGAAGATCTGGGCTTTATGACAGATACGGTAGTGAAGCTGGTGGAGGACAGCGGATATCCGAATATGAAAGTGATCGAGTTTGCTTTTGATGAGCGTGATACCGGAAACAGCAGCGACTATCTGCCCCATAATTACCCCAACAACTGTGTGGTATATACAGGAACTCACGACAACGAAACCCTGTCAGGATGGTTTAAGGATATTACGCCAAAGGAGAGAAGAATGGTACGTCAGTATCTGAACAACTTCCATGCCAATGACGATGAGATCTATAAAGATATTATCTGCCTGGTTATGAGCAGTGTGGCGTCTCTTTGCGTAATTCCCATGCAGGATTACCTGGGACTTGACAATTCTGCCCGCATCAACCAGCCGTCCACTCTGGGCAAAAACTGGAAATGGCGTCTGAAGGAAGGACAGTTCGACAGCCGGATCCGGAAGGAAATGAGAGAGCTTGCAGTGAGATACGGAAGATGCGAGGCTGTATATGAGGCGGAAGAGGAAACGGAAGCCGCAAAGAATGATAAAAAAGCCGGGGAGAAGGAATGATATGGAAATAAAAACAAATGAAAAAAGAGATTCCTTCCGGTCACACTGGGGCTTTGTCATAGCCTGTATCGGTTCTGCTGTGGGAATGGGAAATATCTGGATGTTTCCCACAAGAGTGTCGAAATACGGAGGAGGCTCCTTCCTGATTCCTTACTTCATTTTTGTTATCCTTATCGGTTACTCGGGAGTGATCGGAGAGATGGCGTTCGGCAGGGCCGTACATTCCGGGCCTGTAGGAGCCTTTGGGGCAGCCTGTGCCTCAAGGGGGGAAAAGTGGCGTAAAACAGGAGAACTTCTCGGCTGTATCCCCATGTTCGGGGCGCTTGCTCTTGCTATCGGCTATTCGGTAGTTGTAGGCTGGATCATTAAGTATATGGTAGGAACCTTTACAGGGGCGACGCTTGCGCCGGAAGATGTAGAGGGATTTGGCCAGGCGTTTGGTTCCATGGCCTCGGCCTACGGAAACAACGGATGGCAGATCGTGGCTCTGGCAGCCTGCTTTGTCATTATGGCATTCGGAATTTCATCGGGAGTGGAAAAGGCGGCAAAGGTTATGATGCCTCTGTTTTTCTTCATGTTTCTCGGACTGGCGGTATATCTTGTTTTTCAGCCGGGAGCGATGGAAGGCTATAAATATATTTTCCGCATTGAGAAATCCGCGATCCTGAATCCCATGACCTGGGTATATGCCCTTGGACAGGCATTCTTTTCCCTGTCTCTTGCGGGAAACGGAACGATCATCTATGGTTCTTACTTAAAAGAAGATGCGGATATTGTGGATTCTGCGAAAAAAGTTGCATTTTTTGATACAACAGCAGCGATTCTTGCAGCCCTTGTGATCATTCCGGCAATGGCTACAGCGGGACAGGAGCTTACAAGCGGCGGTCCCGGACTGATGTTCGTCTTTATCCCTCATATTTTTAAAGGAATTCCCGGCGGCAGTATTCTGGCAGTTATTTTCTTTATTGCAGTATTTTTTGCAGGAATCACTTCCCTTGTGAATCTGTTTGAGGCGCCGATCTCCACCCTTCAGGATTATTTCCACCTGAAACGTCCCATGGCAGTGGGGATCATTGCGGCCATCGGCGGAATCGTCAGCATTATGATTCAGGGAATCGTTTCCCAGTGGATGGACTTCGTTTCTATTTATATCTGCCCCCTGGGTGCAGGCATGGCGGGAATTATGTTCTTCTGGATTTTCAAAAACGGAGCAGCCCGGAAAGCGATCCAGACAGGACGGAGCAAACAGATTGGCAAATGGCTGGAGCCTGTGACAAAATATGTATTTTGCGGGCTGACGGTGCTTGTCTTTATTCTGGGAATTATTTTTCACGGAATCGGGTGAGTCTGATACAGGATTTGTAAGGACCCTTTGAAAGCAAACAGACAGGAGAATGGAGAAATGATGAAAATAGGATTTATCGGATGCGGAAATATGGCTTCTGCCATGATTGGCGGAATGTTGAAAAAAGGACTTTACAGCAAAGAGGAAATTATTGTCTCAAACCTCACGGAAGCGGGAAGCAGACGCAGCCGCGAGAAGCTGGGGGTTGTGACAACTCTTGACAATAAAGAAGTGGTAAAAAGTGCAAAGATTGTTTTCCTTGCAGTGAAGCCTCAGTTTTATGAGGAGGTTCTGGAGGAAGTAAAGGCGGAATTTACATCAGAGCATATTCTGGTGGGAATTGCCCCTGGAAAAACCCTGACATGGCTGGAGGAAAAATGCGGACAGCCCATGAAGACAGTGCGTATGATGCCGAACACCCCGGCTCAGGTAGGAGAGGGAATGACAGGTGTCTGTGCCAACGAGAAAGTAACGGAAGACGAATTAAAGCTGATGTGTGAGATCACAGACAGCTTTGGCCGTACAGAGGTGGTTCCGGAGCGTATGATGGAAGCTTTAAGCGCAGTAAGCGGATGCTCACCGGCTTATGTATATATGTTTATTGAAGCGATGGCAGATGCTGCAGTTGCCCAGGGAATGCCCAGAAAGCAGGCATATGCCCTTGCATCCCAGGCAGTGCTGGGAAGCGCCAAGATGGTGCTGGAGACAGGGCTTCATCCTGGAGAATTAAAAGATATGGTATGTTCTCCGGCAGGAAGCACCATTCAGGGTGTGCGCACTCTGGAAGCAAAAGGTTTCCGCAGCGCTGTGTTTGAAGCGCTCACAGCAGCTGCAGAAAAAGGAAAAACACTTTAAGACCGGAAAGTTACCATCCCCGGCTCATGGTGCTGTTGTGGTATTTTGAAGAGCAGGTCACATCCTCTCCAAACCATGCGGGAGGCTGATAGGCATCTGCCTCCTCCACAGAAGCAAATTCCACTTCGGCGAGAAAAACGCCGTCATATACGCCGTGGAAAACGTCCAGCTCAATGGTGAGCCCGTTTTTTTCGGGGATGAGATAACGAGTCTTGGAAATCAGAATACCGTCAGCTTTGGGCTTTAAATGTTCATAGGCTTCCCTGTTCAGCGGAAGATTATATTCTTCTCTGGCAAGGAGGCCTTTTGATTTGTAGGTCAGATAATAAGAATCGTCCTGACGGCGGATGCGCACCACAGGATCTGTGCAGAGATATCCCTGCTGGATTTCATGTTTGTCAAAAGAAGCAAGGTCTGCAGGCAGGTTTTCTTTTGTAATGAGAAATTTGCGTTCAATTTCCATGAAAAACACCTCCGTTTTTTTGTGGTATACCGTTTTTGAAAGAACGGGACTTTTTATGCGTCTGTTTTACCATTGCACAAGATAAACAACAGTATACTCTCCCCGTTGTAAAAAAGAAAGCGAAATGCTATAATATCCGTAATGATTTTGAAGGAAAACAAGGAGGAAAATTCATGAGTAAGGTATATATTTTTCTGGCAGACGGTTTTGAGGATATTGAAGGCCTGACAGTGGTGGACCTGATGAGACGGGCGCAGATCGATATCAGGACTGTTTCCATTAAGGATACAAAGGAAGTCACCACATCCCGCGGAATTACCCTCTTTACAGACCTGACCTTTGCAGAGGCAGATTATGAAGACGCAGATATGCTGGTGCTTCCGGGAGGAATGCCGGGAACCATCCATCTTGGAGACTACAGGCCGCTGACAGAGCTTTTGACAGCATATTATGAAAAAGGGGGAAAAATTGCCGCTATCTGTGCAGCTCCCAGTGTTTTTGCGAAGCTCGGCTTCCTGAAGAACAGAAAAGCTACTTCCTATCCCTCCTGTCTGGACGGTCTGGAAGTGGGAGAACTGAGTGAAGAGCCCGTTGTAGTAGACGGAAATGTGACCACAAGCCGCGGACTGGGAACCGCAATTGATTTCTCCCTTTCCCTCATTGCCCAGCTTCTGGGAGAGGAAACAGCGGGAAAAATTGCAGAATCCGTGATTTACAACAGATAAAACCTGAAAAAACCGCGTATTTCTGACGAAAAAACACTGGCGTTTTCACTTATTTTGTGATATACTTCTGCAATGACTGTAAAACCTTTGATTGCGGTCGCAAATAAAAGTGTTAAAAAATATATTATCACATATACCCTGAAAATTAAGGAGGAACATCTAAAATGAGTTTACAGGTGGAAAAATTAGAAAAAAACATGGCGAAACTTACAATCGAAGTTTCCGCTGAAGATTTAGAAAAGGCAATGCAGAACGCATACCAGAAAGCAAAAGGAAAAATTTCCATTCCTGGATTCCGTAAAGGTAAAGCGCCAAGAAAAATGATCGAGCAGATGTACGGCAAGGGAATCTTCCTTGAAGACGCTGCAAACGCTCTGATCCCGGAACACTACAGCAAAGCATTAGCTGAGTGCGATCTTGAGATCGTTTCCCAGCCTGAGATCGACGTAACACAGGCAGAGCCTGGCAAAGCTTTCATCTTTACAGCAGAGGTTGCAGTGAAACCGGAAGTTACTTTAGGCGAGTACAAAGGTGTAGAAGTTGCTAAAACAGACGTAGTTGTAACAGACGAGGATGTTGACGCAGAAGTTAAGAAAGAGCAGGAGAAAAACTCCAGAACAATCGCAGTAGAAGACCGCGCAGCTCAGATGGGCGACGTTGTGACAATCGACTTCGAAGGTTCTGTAGACGGTGTTCCTTTTGACGGCGGTCAGGCAACAGAGTATCCTCTGACACTTGGTTCCCATACTTTCATTCCGGGATTCGAAGATCAGTTAGTAGGTGCGGAATTAGGTTCTGACGTAGACGTTAAGGTTACTTTCCCGGCTGAATACCAGGCAAAAGAGCTTGCAGGCAAAGAAGCGATCTTCAGATGTGCAGTTAAGAAGATCGAAGCAAAAGAGCTTCCTGAGCTTGACGATGATTTCGCAAAAGACGTTTCTGAATTCGATACTCTTGCTGAGTACAAAGAAAACGTTAAGAAAGGTCTTGTAGAAAAGAAAGAGGCAGAGGCTCTCAGAGCAAAAGAAGACGCTGCAATCGATAAAGTGATCGAAGGCGCACAGATGGATATTCCGGAAGCAATGATCAAATCTCAGTGCTCCCAGATGCTTGACGACTTTGCAAGAAGAATGCAGTCTCAGGGATTATCCATGGAGCAGTACTTCCAGTTCACAGGCATGACTGCTGAGAAGATGATGGAAGACATGAAACCTCAGGCTCTTAAGAGAATCCAGACAAGACTGGTTCTTGAAAAAGTTGCTGAAGTTGAAAACATCCAGCCAAGTGAAGACGAAGTAAACGCTGAAATCGCAAAAATGGCAGAAGTATATAAGATGGAAGCTGACAAATTAAAAGAGCTTCTCGGCGACCGCGAATTAGAGCAGATGAAGAAAGATATGGCTGTACAGAAAGCCGTAACTCTGGTTGCTGAGGCAGCAAAAGAGGTTTAATCACTTCCTTTTGACATAGAAAATGGAGGCATGTATATGAGTTTAGTACCTTATGTCATTGAACAGACGAGCAGAGGGGAGAGAAGCTACGATATTTATTCAAGGCTTCTGAAAGACAGGATTATTTTTCTGGGCGAGGAAGTAAATGATGTGAGCGCAGGACTGATCGTTTCTCAGCTCCTTTTCCTTGAAGCAGAAGATCCTGGAAAGGATATTCAGTTATATATTAACAGTCCCGGCGGTTCCGTAACTGCGGGAATGGCGATTTATGACACTATGCAGTATATCAAATGTGACGTTTCCACCATTTGTCTCGGAATGGCAGCCAGCATGGGTGCATTTCTTCTGGCAGGAGGTGCGAAGGGTAAGAGATTTGCCCTTCCTCATTCCACGATCATGATCCACCAGCCGTCAGGCGGTGCGCAGGGTCAGGCAACTGAAATCCAGATCGTGGCAGATCATATCGCACAGACTAAGAGAACTTTAAATGAATTATTGGCTGCAAATACCGGTCAGCCGATAGAGGTTGTTGAACGTGATACAGACCGTGACAACTATATGACCGCGGAAGAAGCGAAAGCATATGGACTGATCGACGGTGTTGTCATGCACAAATAACGAATGATAAGACTCCTGCGATCACGCAGGAGTCTGTCTTGATTTATAGGAAAGGAATGGAAAATAATCCATGGCAGAAAAGATAAGAGAGAGAGTCAGATGTTCTTTTTGTCATAAGACAGAGGACCAGGTGAGAAAGCTCATCGCAAATCCGGACGGAAATACTTTCATCTGTGATGAATGTATCGGAATCTGTTCGGAAATTATGGAAGAGGAACTCAATGCTTATAACAGAGAGGAACTGTTTGACTCAGACATAAATCTTCTGAAACCGGAAGAAATCCATGCAATTCTGGATGATTATGTAATCGGACAGGACGATGCGAAAAAGGCGCTTTCTGTAGCTGTTTACAATCACTACAAGAGAGTTCTTGCATCCAGAAGTCTGGATGTGGAGCTGCAGAAAAGCAATATCCTTATGCTTGGACCGACCGGCTCCGGCAAGACCCTTCTTGCCCAGACCCTTGCGAGACTTCTGAATGTTCCTTTTGCCATTGCAGATGCGACAACCCTGACAGAAGCGGGTTATGTAGGAGAAGATGTGGAAAATATCCTTCTTAAGATCATCCAGGCAGCAGATTACGATATTGAGAGAGCTCAGTATGGTATCATCTATATTGACGAGATCGACAAGATCACCCGTAAATCCGAAAATACATCTATTACCCGTGATGTATCCGGTGAGGGCGTACAGCAGGCTCTGCTGAAGATCATCGAGGGAACTGTGGCAAGCGTGCCGCCTCAGGGAGGCCGGAAGCACCCGCATCAGGAGTTTCTCCAAATCGATACCACAAATATTCTGTTTATCTGTGGCGGAGCTTTCGACGGAATTGAAAAGATCATCGAAAACAGAAAAGATACCAAATCCATTGGATTCGGCGCAGAGGTTACAGCAAAAGAAGAGCGTAAAATCGGAGAGCTCCTCAAAGATGTCATGCCGGAAGACTTTATTAAATTCGGCCTGATTCCGGAGTTCATCGGACGAGTTCCTGTTGTGGTAACTCTTGACGGACTGGATGAGAGCGCGCTGATCCGTATTCTCAAGGAGCCGAAAAACTCTCTGACAAAGCAGTATCATAAATTATTTGAGCTTGACGGCGTAGAGCTTGACTTCCAGGACGAGGCTCTGGAAGTGGTTGCCCGCAAATCTCTGGAGAGAAAGACAGGAGCCAGAGGACTGCGCGCCATTATGGAAACTTCTCTGATGGATCTGATGTATAAGACTCCGTCAGACGATACCATTCGTAAATGTGTAATTACAAAAGATGTTGTAGAAGGCACCGGTGAACCGGAAATCATCCGTGGAGAGGCGCCTGCACCGGAGAAAAGCGCCGGAAGCAGAAGGACATCCCGCTCCCGTAAAAAGGGAACACCGGAAACTGCCTGATGAAGGGATGAGAAATAGATGACAAATTCAACAAATGTGCTGCCTGCGATCGCCCTGAGAGGAACGACGATTCTTCCGGAGATGATCGTCCACTTTGACGTAAGCCGGGAACGCTCTACCAAGGCAATTGAGGCTGCAATGCTTCATGACCAGAAAATTTTTCTGGTTACCCAGATCGATCCGGAGGTTGAGGTTCCGGGGATGGCGGATCTGTACCGCATCGGAACCGTTGCCTATGTGAAACAGGTAGTGAAGCTCCCGAACCATCTCATTCGTGTACTGGTTGAGGGAACGGAACGGGCGGAGCTTCTCGGATTCCAGCAGGAATTTCCCTATATAAAAAGCGAGGTTTCTGTTTTTGAAAAAGAGAGCGCAGTTCTGCCTGAGCATGTACAGGAAGCCATGCACAGAGGGCTGAAGGGACTGTTTCACCGCTATGCTGCGGAGAGCGGAAAGATCAGCAAAGATCTGGTGGCGCAGATTTTAAATATTGAGGATGTGGAAGAGCTGGTTGACCAGATTGCAGTAAACCTTCCTCTTTCCTATCAGAATAAGCAGAAGATCCTGGAGGCAATCTCCATTGAAGACCGCTACGAGGTATTAGGAGCGATCATCAGCAGCGAGATCGACATTATGCAGATCGGAAAGGATCTTCAGAAAAAAGTAAAAGCCCGCATTGACAAAAATCAAAGAGAATATATCTTAAGAGAACAGCTGAAACTGATCCGTGAGGAGCTGGGAGAAGAAAATACTGCAGACGATGCCGAGGAATTCCGCAGACAGCTGAAAAGTCTTCAGGCGTCCGATGAGGTAAAAGAAAAAATCAGCAAAGAGATCGACCGTTTCAAGGTGATGAACAATAATGCCTCCGAGAGTACAGTTCTCAGAGGCTACATCGAGACTTTGCTTTCCCTTCCCTGGGATAAACGCTCCCAGGATTCCGACGACCTCAAAGAGGCATGGAAGATCCTTCAGGAAGGGCATTATGGCTTAAAAGACGTAAAAGAACGCATTATGGAGTTTTTATCTGTGCGTAAGCTTACAAATAAGGGAAAAAGCCCGATCCTTTGTCTGGTAGGGCCTCCGGGTACAGGAAAGACCTCCATTGCGAAATCTGTGGCAGAGGCAATGCATAAGAAATATGTGCGCATCTGTCTGGGGGGCGTCCGGGATGAAGCGGAGATCCGCGGTCACAGAAAGACCTATGTAGGCTCCATGCCGGGGCGGATCACCGCAGCTTTACAGCAGGCAGGGGTAAGTAATCCTCTTATGCTTCTCGACGAGATTGATAAGACGAGCAGCGATTATAAGGGAGATACCTCCTCTGCGCTTCTGGAGGTGCTGGATCCTGAGCAGAACGGCAAATTTACAGACCATTATGTAGAGCTTCCCCAGGATCTTTCCGAGGTGCTTTTCATAGCGACTGCCAACGATGTGCAGGGAATTCCCCGTCCGCTTCTTGACCGTATGGAGCTGATCGAAATTTCCGGATATACGGAGAATGAGAAGGAGCATATTGCAAAAGAGCACCTGATTCCCAAGCAGATGGATGCCAACGGCATTGAAGAAGGCAGACTTGTGATCCAGAGCTCTGCTCTGAAAAAGATCATCAATAATTATACCAAGGAAGCCGGCGTGAGAAGTCTGGAACGAAGCATCGGACAGATCTGCCGCAAGACTGCCCGCTCCATTATGGAGGAAGGCAAAGACAAGGTTACGGTTACAGTGAGAAACCTTTCCTCCTTCCTGGGCAAGGAACACTTTAATTATCTGATGGCAAATAAGACAGATGAGATCGGAATCGCCAGAGGTCTTGCGTGGACGCAGGTGGGAGGCGATACCCTTCAGATCGAGGTTAACGTCATGCCGGGCAAGGGAGAGCTGATGCTCACCGGACAGCTGGGAGATGTGATGAAGGAATCTGCCCAGGCGGGAATCACCTATATCCGCTCTGTAGCGGCAGAATATGGAATCGCTCCGGAGTTTTTCCAGGAGAATGATATCCATGTACATATTCCGGAGGGGGCAGTGCCTAAAGACGGCCCGTCAGCCGGAATTACCATGGCGACAGCAATGCTTTCCGCCATTATCAAAAAGCCGGTGAGAGCAGATGTGGCTATGACAGGAGAGATCACGCTGAGAGGCCGTGTGCTTCCTATCGGAGGACTGAAAGAGAAACTTCTGGCTGCCAAATATGCGAAAATTAAACAGGTGCTTGTACCTGTGGAAAATAAGCCGGATGTTGAGGAAATGGATAAAGAGATCACCAGCGGACTTAAGATCTCCTACATGGAAACCATGGGAGAGGTTCTGAAAGAAGCGCTGGTATAAGAAGGTCTGGCTGACTGGCCGGATAAACCGTACATCGACAAAGCGAGGAAACCGATGGTTATAAAGAATGTATCACTGGATATCGTCTGCGGTATCACGAGTAAGCTTCCGGACACAGGACGTCCGGAGGTGGCTTTTGCCGGAAAATCCAATGTGGGAAAATCTTCCCTCATCAATGCGCTGATGAACCGAAAGGCACTTGCCCGTACCAGCGCCCAGCCGGGAAAGACTCAGACAATCAATTTTTACAATATTAATGAGGCCATGTATCTGGTAGACCTTCCGGGCTATGGATATGCAAAGGTGTCTCAGCAGGAAAAAGAAAAATGGGGCAAAATGATCGAGCGCTATCTTCATACATCCAAGATGCTGAAGGCGGTTTTTCTGCTCATTGACATCCGTCATGAACCTTCCGCCAATGACAAGATGATGTATGACTGGATCCTGCAAAACGGCTATGAACCGATTATAATTGCAACAAAGCTGGACAAGCTCAAACGCAGCCAGGTCCAGAAAAATATAAAGGCGATCAAAGAGGGGCTGAAGCTTCGCAAAGATGGAATCCTCATCCCGTTTTCGTCTGAAACGAAACAGGGACGGGAAGAAATCTGGGCGCTGATCGACGAACTGACCGGACTGGCAGTTACCGAAGAGGCTCCTGCAGAATAACAGAGGACAAAAACATGGGAATTATCAAAGCATTCAAGCTGGGATTTGACTATCTCAAGTACGACGAAGACGGCAACGTGCAGGATACGCAGCGCGCTGTCAACAATGTAGACCTGGACATTGAAGCAGGACAATTCGTGGCGATTCTGGGACATAACGGAAGCGGGAAATCCACTCTGGCGAAGCATCTGAACGCGCTTTTGCTCCCATCGGAGGGAACCCTTTGGGTGGACGACATGGATACTTCCGGTGAACCGGAGCTGTGGAAAATCCGCCAGAAGGCGGGAATGGTCTTTCAGAATCCGGATAACCAGATCATAGGAACTGTGGTGGAAGAGGATGTTGGCTTCGGGCCGGAAAATATGGGAGTACCTACAGAAAAAATCTGGAAGCGTGTAGAGGAAAGTCTGCGTAAAACAGGGATGACGGCTTACCGCCACCATTCTCCCAACAAGCTTTCCGGCGGACAGAAACAGAGGGTTGCCATTGCCGGAGTGATGGCGATGCGGCCCAAATGTATTGTACTTGACGAGCCCACCGCCATGCTGGATCCCAACGGGCGGAAAGAGGTTCTGGAGGCTGTGCGGGAATTAAACCGACAGGAAAACGTGACAGTTATTTTGATCACCCACTATATGGAAGAGGTTGTCCATGCAGACAGGGTATATGTGATGGACAGCGGAGAAGTGGTGATGCAGGGAACGCCGAAGGAGATTTTTTCCCAGGTGGACACCCTCAAAAAATACCGTCTGGATGTGCCCCAGGTAACGCTTCTTGCCCATGAGCTTCGCAGGGCCGGAGTGGATATCCCGGAGGGAATCCTGACTACAGAGGAATTGGTGAGTGCCTTATGTCAATAGAATTAAAAAATGTAACCTACACCTACAGTCCGGGAACTGCATATGAGATCCATGCTTTGAAAAATGTAAGCCTGTCCATACCGGACGGACAGTTTATCGGAATTATCGGACATACGGGAAGCGGGAAATCAACGCTGATCCAGCATCTGAATGCTTTGATCCAGCCCACTTCCGGTACCATCACCTATAATGGGGAGGATATCTGGGGAGAGAAATATAACCGCCGTGGACTGAGAAGCGAGGTGGGGCTTGTATTTCAGTATCCCGAACATCAGCTTTTTGAAAACGACGTACTTTCTGATGTCTGCTTTGGCCCTATGAACCAGGGCCTGACCAGGGAGGAAGCGGAAATCGAGGCAAAAAAGGCGCTGCAGCAGGTTGGCTTCAAAGAAAAAAATTACGGAAAATCACCCTTTGAGCTTTCCGGAGGCCAGAAGAAGCGAGTTGCCATTGCCGGGGTTCTTGCCATGAACCCGAAGATTCTGATCCTGGATGAGCCGACGGCAGGACTTGATCCCAAAGGCAGGGATGATATTCTCGACCAGATCGCAGAGCTTCACAAAGTGAGGGGAATCACGATCATTCTGGTGTCTCACAGTATGGAGGACATTGCGAAATATGTGGAGAGACTGATCGTTATGAACCACGGGGAAGCGGTGTTTGATGATACCCCCAAGGCGGTTTTTTCCCATTATAAAGAACTGGAGGCCATGGGGCTTGCAGCTCCCCAGATTACTTATATTATGAGCGCGCTGAAGGAACAGGGGCTTTTGGTGAATACAGAGGCAACCACTGTGGAAGAAGCATGTACAAGCATCCTTGATGCTCTCAAAAAAAAGAATTCGCCGCTTCTGAAAACAGGAGGAAGAACAGATGATTAGAGACATTACGTTAGGACAATATTATCCGGCAGATTCTGTTCTTCACAGAATGGATCCCAGAGTGAAGCTTGTGGGAACTCTTGCATTTATCATCTCTGTATTTGTATTTCATACAGTTCCGGGATATGCAGTGGCAACTTTGTTTCTTGGGACGATGATCGCAGTATCGAAGGTGCCTTTGAAGTTTATGTTTAAAGGCCTGAAGGCCATTGCCGTACTTCTGCTTATTACCATGGTATTCAATGTGATCCTCACTCCGGGCCGTGTTTTGTGGCAGTGGGGCTTTCTCAAGGTAACGGAGGAGGGAATCCGACTTGCAGGACGAATGGCGATCCGTCTTATTTATCTGGTGATCGGTTCCTCTGTAATGACGCTGACAACAACGCCGAATCAGCTTACCGATGGCCTTGAAAGACTTCTTCGCCCGCTGAATAAGATTCATGTGCCTGTTCACGAGATTGCAATGATGATGTCCATTGCTCTTCGTTTTATTCCGATTCTCCTGGAGGAGACGGATAAGATCATGAAGGCACAGATTGCCAGAGGCGCAGATTTCGAGAGCGGAAACCTGATCCAGAAGGCAAAAAATATGGTTCCCCTGCTTGTGCCTCTGTTTATCTCTGCTTTTCGCCGTGCCAATGATCTGGCAATGGCAATGGAGGCGAGATGCTATCATGGCGGTGACAACCGTACACAGATGAAACCGCTGCATTATGAGAAACGCGACTATCTGGCCTATGTGCTGATGACGGCATATCTGGCAGTGGCAATTGCGTTTCGCGTGATCGGTATATAAGCTTTTCTGAAACTCAGGAGGAATCTTATGAAACGAGTCGGTCTTGTCGTGGCTTACGACGGAACCAATTACTGCGGCTGGCAGACCCAGCCCAACGGAGTTACAGTCCAGGGAGTTCTCAACGAAACCTTGTCCCAGCTTCTTGGAGAGGAGATTGAGACAATAGGCGCAAGCCGGACAGATGCAGGGGTGCATGCGCTGGGAAACGTGGCTGTGTTTGACACAAATACCCGTATTCCCGGGGAAAGAATCTCCTATGCGCTGAATCAGCGTCTTCCGGAGGACATCCGCATCCAGCTTTCCGAGGAAGTGGAGCCGGATTTCCATCCCCGTTACTGTGACAGCGAGAAAACCTATGAATATCGTATTCTCAACCGGAAGTTTCCGGTGCCTACAGAGCGTCTCTACAGCTATTTTTACCATTACAGGCTGGATGTGGATAAGATGAGAGAGGCGACCTCCTATCTGATCGGCCGCCATGATTTCGCATCTTTCTGCGGGGCGAAGGCGCAGGTGAAAACAACGATCCGTACAGTCACGGGGATTGACGTGTGGAGAGACGGAGATATCATTACCATCCGCGTGTCAGGAACAGGATTCCTTTACAATATGGTACGGATCATTGCCGGAACCCTGATTGAGGTGGGCAATGGACAGTATCCTCCGGAAAGGGTAAAGACCATTCTGGAAGCCTGTGACAGGGAGATGGCAGGGCCTACGGCCCCGGCGCAGGGATTGACCCTGATGGGAATTGAGTTTTTTGATTAAACAGGACAAAGAAAAAGCATGACCAGAAGTAGAGCGGTCATGCTTTTTCTTTGTTCCGGATGAAGCCGGCTGATATGGTTGGGACGGAAGCCTGAGGTCTCTTAGTTATGGTTCAGGCGTAGTCATGATCCACCTGGATGACTGCGAAATAGTTTCCGCTGTCCCAGGAACGGATGGCAGTTTTGATCAGGCTGACAATTTCCTGATCGGATTTTTCGCTCTGATAAGGAATCACAATGTCAAAAATTATGTTTGTATGTGTGGTGCCCTCCACAACACGGAAATCGTGGATATGGAGATCCGGTTCTGTTTCATGTACAAGCTTTGTGACTTTTTCCCTGAGAGCATTGATATGGGAATCGTTTGTGACAATGGGATCCATATGGATCGTTGCCATACAGGAAAGCTTATTCTGGAGCTCTTTTTCGATGTTGTCGATTTCGTCGTGAATCTCCAGCAGATTGCCCTGGGCGGGAACCTCCGCGTGAAGAGAAATGATCAGTCTTCCGGGACCGTAGTCGTGGACAAGGAGATCATGGATGCCGCAGACGATGGGGTGTGCTTTTACCAGATTCTCGATTTCCCTGACGAAATCAGGACTCGGCGGCTGACCGAGAAGGGGATCCATAGTGTCCTTCATGGTTGTGATGCCGGTATAAACGATGAAAAGCCCCACTGCGATTCCAAACCATCCGTCCAGCTGTAAGCCTGTAAACTGGCTGATCAGGGTTGCGCCCAGGACGAGAAAGGTGGAAATGGTGTCGCTTAAGCTGTCGTTGGCAGTTGCGATCATGGCAGTGCTGTCGATTTTTTTGCCGATTTTACAGTTATAATAATTCATGTAGAATTTTACCAGAATGGAAGCGATCAGAATCCCCAGGATCAAAGGGCTGCTCTCGATGGTTTCCGGATGGAGGACTTTTCCCACAGAGGTTTTTACCAGCTCAAAGCCCATAATAAGGATTGCAACTGCAACGAAAAGACCGGAAATATATTCCATTCTGCCGTGTCCGAAGGGATGCTCGGGATCCGGCTTCTGACCGGAAAGCTTGAAGCCCAGAAGGGTGATGACAGAAGAACCGGCATCGGATAAATTGTTGAAGGCGTCGGCAGTAATGGCAATGGAGCCGCTTAAAGTTCCCGCAAGCCATTTACCGGCAAACAGCAGGATGTTGAGCAGAATTCCTACGGTTCCGCAGAGCATGCCGTAAGCCTGACGGACCTCTCCGGAATGATAGTCGGAGGGGTTTTTGATAAATATTTTTGCTAAAAAAGTTACCATGTTTACTTCTCCCTTTTTGGAATACGCTCTGGAGCGCGTTTGGTCTATAAATATGTAGGATAGCACAAATCAGAATAAAATTCTACAAAAAACTGGAAAGAATGTGTAATTTAGAATTTTTGTTTTACAAATAAAAGATAGAACAAAAAGCAATATTTCTAAAAAATAAAGCAAAAAGACAATTGAAAATATA
>DXXQ01000071.1 GCA_019416265.1 Clostridiales bacterium
AGGGTAAAAATATGTATAGTAATAAAAAGAAAAGAAACAAGATTCTGATCGTGGACGATTCTTTTATGAACCGGGCGATTCTGACAGATATGCTCAGCGGGCAGTATGAGATTTTGGAAGCGGAAGACGGGGTGGCAGCCATCGAAATGCTTCAAACTCACGGAACAGAGCTTTCGCTGGTTCTTCTTGACATCGTAATGCCGAACCTGGACGGCTTTGAGGTTCTGGCTCTTATGAACAGATATCATTGGATCGAGGAAATCCCCGTTATTATGATTTCATCAGAAAGCGCACATTCTGTTGTGGAGCGCGCCTATGAGCTGGGGGTTACCGATTATATCAGCAGACCCTTCGACGAGGTGATCGTTCGCAGAAGGGTCATTAATACGATTATGCTGTATTCGAAACAGAAACGTCTGATATCCATGGTTGCAGATCAGATGTATGAAAGTGAAAAAGGAAATACTCTGATGGTTTCCATTCTGAGCCATATTGTTGAATTCCGCAACGGGGAGAGCGGACTTCATGTGCTTCATATCGGGACTATGACAGAGATGCTTCTGAAGCGCCTGCGGGAAAAAACCAGCGCATATAACCTTGATCCCGCAAAGATATCCATGATCAGCAAAGCCGCTGCTTTTCATGATATTGGGAAGATTTCCATTTCGGAAGAAATCCTCAATAAGCCCGGCCGCCTGACTGAGGAGGAGTTTGAGATTATCAAGACCCATTCTGCAGTGGGAGCAGATATGCTGGCAAACCTGCCCTTACATAAAGAGGAACCTCTTGTTAAGATTGCATATGAAATCTGCCGCTGGCATCATGAGCGCTATGACGGAAGCGGATATCCCGACGGACTTGCAGGGGAGGAAATCCCCATATCCGCCCAGGTGGTATCCATTGCAGATGCCTATGATGCTCTGATCAGCGAACGGGTTTACAAGAAAGCATTTTCCCACGAAAAGGCAATGGAGATGATACTGAACGGGGAATGCGGAGTGTTTAATCCTCTTCTGCTGGAATGTCTCTGCGATATTTCCGATCATATCCAGGAGGAGCTTACCATAAACTCGCTGAACAGAAGAAGCAAGAAGGAAATATATAACATTGTGGACAGACTTCGTTCCTATAACGAGCTTGCGGAATCAAACAGAGCCCTCAGTATGCTGGAGGAGGAGAGAGTTAAATTTGAGTTTTTTGCCTCTCTTACATCGGAAATCCAGTTTGAATATACGGCAGATCCTCAAATGCTCACTGTGTCGGAATGTGGAGCAGAGAGACTGGGACTTCCCCGTCTGATCGTAGACCCGATAAAGAGCAGGGAACTGACATCGGTGATCAGCCGGGAGGATATGATGAAGGTGGCAGGGCTTATAAACAGTACCACTGCGGACAGTCCGGTTGCAGAATGTGAGGCGAAGGTAAGAATCGATGGTCAGATGCGCAGGAGCCGCATTATATGCCGTACAGTCTGGCAGCAGGGAGAAGACGAGCACTATGGCGGCGCAATCGGAAAAATCGTTGATATCCAGGAGGCATAGGGGATGACGTTAGAAGAATTATATCGGGAGATAGGCGGAAATTATCAGGAGATCATGGAACGTCTGCGCACAGAGGAGAGGGTTTCGAAATTTGTACTGCTTTTTTTGAAGGATACCAGTTATCAGACTCTCCTTGGGGCTGTGGAACAGAAAAATGCGGAGGAAGCCTTCCGCTCAGTTCATACCCTGAAGGGAGTCTGCATGAATCTGAGTTTTGACAGCCTGTATCAGATCTCCAGTGAGATCACAGAGTACTTAAGAGGGGGCGATCACGGAAGAGCGCTTCAGGCATTTCCGAAGCTGGAGGAATGTTACGAAGAACACTGCCGGGCAATCCGGAAATATGCAGAAGCTCTGAACTGACAGAAAGACTGACAGGAGGAAGCTGCCGGTCAGAAATTTTTCCAGAAGAAATTTCCATGACAGAGAGGAAGAGAAATGTCAAAAACTACAAAAAAGATCATTGATGCCCTTCACGGTGGAATCGCCAGATATGACAAAGCTTCAGATTGCTTTCTGTTTCAGTACTGTTCAGAAAGAATCACACATATGACAAACTGCCGGGGAACGGAAGCCGACGGAGAAAAGAACGCAGATGCCATGGAGATGGTGTGTCAGTGCGACCGGGAACAGGTGAATCAGGCGTTAAGAAATGCAATGAAAAAGAGAACAGGACTTAACGCTTATTTTCGTGTGAAAACAAAGGAGGGCCACATTAAATGGTGTCAGCTTGACAGCTGGGCAGACGGTGAGGAGTACTATGTGCTGTTCTCCGGCCTTTCTCCGGAAATACAGCTTTTTCAGAGCATTGCAGAGGAGAACGCAGATGATATTTATGTGATCGAGAAAGATAATTACCATCTTCTGTATGCCAATGAATTAAAGAATCCCTACTGTATAGAGGATAACAGGGCCTGGGGAACCTGTTATCAGATGCTTCACGGAAAAAAGGAGCCCTGTGAATTCTGCACCTTAAAGGGAGAGGATTCTCCCGGAGAAAAAACAGAAGTGATCATTGAAAACAACGGTCATTTTTTTTCCACAAGATTCAGGGAAACGGACTGGAACGGAATTCCGGCCTATGTAAAATATGTCAGGGATGTAACCGAGGAGGTTACCAGCCGCAAACAGAAGGAGAGACTGGAGCAGTATTTCCAGACAGTGGTGAAATATCTCCCGGGAGGCATGGCGGTTGTTCATCACGAGATCGGAGGAGAAATCAAGCCGGAATATCTGTCGGAAGGTTTTGCAGATATGATGGGGATGCCCATGGACGAAGCCTGGAAAATGTACGAGGAAAACGCTCTGTCCGGAGTGCATCCCGATGACAGGAAATACGTCAGGGAAAACCTGGAACGCTGCATCCGGGAAAGAAAGGAAAAATATGAGCTGCAGTACCGCCTGAAAAAGGGGAACGGCGACTACATGTGGGTGAAAGTGAAATTTTCCGTGATCAAATGTGAGGACGGGGATGCGAGAGTATACGCGGATTATCATGATATCACTGCCGAGAAAAAAATGCAGGAACAGCTGCGGCAGCAGTATAAGGAAGAGATTCACCAGCATTATATGCTGGCAGGTCCGGACGCTCTGATCCTCGGTCACTGCAATATCACCAGGAATAAGATTTGTGAGATTGTGGACCACACGGATTCCGGGCTTCTGGAAACCTTTGGCGATGTCAGGGAAGAGTTTTTCACAGGAATCGGAACCCTTATCCCGGATGAGGCAGAGCGCAGGGAGTTTTATTCCAAATATCTTAACGAACCGTCGAAACGGGCCTTTGAGGAAGGAATAAAAGAAGTGATCATGCCATGCTTTCTCATGCTTCCCGGGCAGAAGGCCGGCAAATATGTCCAGTTTAAGGTGGCGCTTGTGGAGACTCCGGATACTGGGGATGCAACCGGTATTTTGACGGTGACAGACATTACGGAGAAGACGATCCGTGAAAAAATATTTATGCAGCTTTCTTCCGCAAATTATGATCTGGTGGCCAATGTAAACCTGTTTACGGACACCTATGAGATCGTAAGCGGAGGGGATGAACAGATCAGTGAGGTTAAGGGCATAAATTCCAGAAGGGTGCAGAGAGTCATTGAGGAGATGACCATTGACAGCGACAGAGAGAAGAGACATTTGGCAGAGATGCTTGATCCGGAAAAAATGCTCAAACGCCTGAAGGAGGAGGGCAGCTATTCCTTTATATATACGATCTACGGTGCAAACGGAGAGCTGAAAACCAAAAATATGACGGTTTCTCCCGTTGACCTGCGTCTGGGAAGGGTGTGCTTTATCCGGACAGATGTAACGGAAGCTGTTACAGCGGAAAGGAAGGCAAAGGAAGAGGTGGAAAGAGCGCTTGCCGAGGCGAAGAAGGCAAACCGTGTAAAGAGCGATTTCCTATCCTCCATGAGCCATGATATCCGTACGCCGATGAATGCCATTGTAGGCATGACTACCCTTGCCCTTGCAAATATGGATGACAGGAACAAGGTGGAGGATTATCTTCATAAGATCGCTGTCTCATCCCAGCATTTATTAAGTCTTATTAACGATATTCTTGATATGAGTCAGATTGAGCAGTCGAAGATCCACCTGAACTGGCAGACGCTGCAGATCGGGGAACTTGTCAGCAATATCTCCTCGATCATGACGTCTCAGGCGGAGAATGCAGGGCTTCGCTTCCAAATCGAGAAGGGGAACTTCGAACATACCCGGTTCTGGGGAGATGCGCTCAGGATCAAACAGATCCTTATCAATCTGCTCAGCAATGCATTTAAATTTACGATGGAAGGCGGAAAGGTTTTATTCCGCACAGAAGAGATACAGGCGGAAAAGCCGGATCACGTAAGGTACTGCTTTACTGTGCGGGACAGCGGCATCGGTATGAGCGAGGAATTTATGAACCGCCTGTTTGAGCCCTTTATCCGAAGTGATAAGGTATTTAAGGTGGAGGGAAGCGGCCTGGGATTAAGCATCACCAAGGGACTTGTCGAGCTGATGGGCGGAAAGATCTGTGTGAAGAGCAGACTGATGCAGGGAACGGAGTTTCAGATCGAGCTGGAGTTTGAGATCATAGAAGAACAGGAAGAAAAAGAAAAGGGAGAGATCCCTCAGAAACAGGAAGAGGAGGATCTGACAGGCTTTCATTTCCTTCTTGTGGAGGACAATGAGATCAATTCCGAAATTCTCGGAGAGCTGCTGCAGATGCGGGGAGCGACCTTTACTGTTAAGACAGACGGACTTCAGGCTGTGAGGGAATTTGAACGTGCTGAGCCGGGAACCTATGACGCAATATTTATGGATATCCAGATGCCGGTGATGAACGGATATGAGGCAACAAGAAAAATCCGCGGGCTGGACAGGCCGGATGCAAAGTCCATCCTTATCCTGGCAATGACAGCCAACGCTTTTGCAGAGGACGTACAGGTTTCCATGGAGGCAGGGATGAACGGACATATTGCAAAGCCGGTGGATATGAAGCTGCTTTATAACACCATCTCCACAATGCTGAAAAAAAAGAACGAAAAAAGTGAATGATCCTGTAAAAAGCCATAGCTGCCTGTTCAGACAGTTATGGCTTTTGGTTTTTCAGGAAAGTTTTAAAGTAAAATTAAGCTGGAAGGTGTATTCTTTATATTGATAAGAATACATTGACTTTACAGGACAGGCTGATATAAAATATGGGAAAAATATTTACAGCTTTGGGAACACGAGAAAAGAGGAGGATCTCTATGCGGTTATTACTTGCAGAGGACGAAAAGGCGCTTTCAAAAGCGCTGGTGACGATTTTGGAGAGAAATAATTATTCGGTGGATGCTGTCTACGATGGGAGAAGCGCCCTGGAATATCTGGAAGCGGGGGATTATGACGGAGCGATTTTAGACATTATGATGCCGCAGATGGACGGTCTGACGGTGTTAAAAAAGATCCGGCAGCAGGGGAAGCTGACGCCTGTACTTCTTTTAACGGCAAAAGCAGAGGTGGACGACAAGGTGGAAGGGCTGGACGCAGGCGCCAACGACTATCTTGCCAAGCCTTTTCATTCCAGAGAATTGCTGGCCAGGATCCGGGCCATGACAAGGATTCAGACAGTACAGACAGATTCCAGGCTGACTGTGGGAAACGTTACGCTGGACAGGGCAGCGTTTGAAGTCTCCACCTACGCAGGAAGCTTCCGGCTGGCAAATAAGGAATTCCAGATGCTAGAGCTTATGATGACAAATCCCCGCCAGCTGATTTCCTCGGAAAGGTTTTTTGAAAAAATATGGGGCTTTGACAGTGACGCGCAGATGAATGTAGTGTGGGTGTATATTTCCTACCTCAGAAAAAAACTGACGGCTCTTCATGCAGATATATACATTAAGGCAACAAGAAACGCCGGTTATTCTCTGGAGGAACTGCCATGATCAAAAAACTTCGGCTGCGGCTTGTGGCGGCATCCATGCTTTCGCTCCTTCTGGTTCTCGCTGTAATTGAAGGAATGGTGGGAATTCTTAATTACAGGAAGATCGTGCGGGATGCAGACGGAATCCTTGAGGTACTGGAGCAGAATGCCGGAAACTTTCCAAGAAGATTTCCGGGAGAGAAAATGGACGGGGGACGGTTCCTGTCTCCGGAGCTTCCTTACGAATCCCGGTATTTCTCCGTATTGTTTAATGAGAAGGGAAACATTATCTTTACAGACACAGGCAAAGTTGCCTCCATTGACACAGGAGAGGCTGTGGAATATGCACAGACGATTATGGAAAAAGGAACACAGGCAGGGTTCATGGACGATTACAGATACTGCGTTTCCGGAAACGGAACAGAAACGAGGGTTATTTTTCTGGACTGCAGAAGAGAACTGGATTCCTTTCAGAACCTGATCGTTACGGCCTGCATGGTCACTATGGCGGGGCTTTTGGCAGTTCTTGTTTTGATGATCTATGTTTCCGCACGTATTGTGAAGCCTTT
The DNA here is from genome assembly GCA_019416265.1 of Clostridiales bacterium. Classification (GTDB taxonomy): domain Bacteria; phylum Bacillota; class Clostridia; order Lachnospirales; family Lachnospiraceae; genus Blautia_A. Next base: position 6,498 of record DXXQ01000071.1, read on the forward strand.
TTCCGACAATTATGAGAAGCAGAAACGCTTTATCACAGATGCGGGACATGAGTTGAAAACGCCTCTCACGATTATCAATGCAGATGCGGAGGTTCTGGAAATGGACCTGGGAGAAAATGAATGGCTGAAGGATATACAGAACCAGACCAGGAGAATGTCCGAGCTGACCAATGCTTTGGTGGCGCTTGCCCGGATGGAGGAGGGACAGCAAACGGAAATGAGGATCGATTTTCCCCTTTCCGATATTGCAGAAGAAACAGTCAGTGCATTTCAGGCTCCTGCCCTTATACAGGGAAAGACGCTGATTAGCTCCATAGCGCCTATGATCTCCATGAAAGGGGAGGAAAAAGCAATCCGGGAGCTTCTGACGATTCTTCTTGACAATGCCCTGAAATATTCAGACGAGAGGGGAAGGATCGAATTCACTCTGGAGAAACAGAAAAACCGGATAGTCCTGTCGGTTTTCAACACTGCAGAATCTGTTAAGAAGGAGCACCTGGCCCATCTGTTTGACCGTTTTTACCGGACGGATGCTTCCAGAAATTCCCAGACCGGAGGATATGGACTGGGGCTTTCCATCGCTGCGGCCACGGCAGCCTCCCACAGGGGAAAAATCAAGGCGGAAACAGAGGATGAAAAATCTCTGCGCATTACAGTTACTTTTCCGGGATAGAGAGGTGTTTCAGGCTTTTGATAAGGACGCTTGCAAAGCTGTCCGGAAAAGGCTATACTAAAGAAAATACTTTAAAAAAGTAGCTGCTGGAGGGGAAATATGGCAAACAGTAAAGAGACAACGGATAAAGTTACAAACATGGAGGTTAAGCGGAAAAATCGAAACAGGATCTACCGCTATATGAGCAGAAACAAAATCGTATCAAATCCCGACATTGCCTATGGACTGAAGCTGAGTCTTCCCACTGTGACCCAGAACACCAGGGAACTGCTGGAACTTGGGCTGATCAGAGAAATCGGGGAGCTTAAATCTACAGGAGGAAGAAAGGCGAAGGCTCTGTCTGTGGCGGAGGATGCCAGGATTGCATCAGGTCTTGACATCACCAGGAATCACATTGGCCTGCTCCTGACGAATCTGGGAGGGGAGATTCTTAGATATGAAAGGATCCAGTATCCATTTTCTATGAGCAGGGAGTACTTCCAGGGGGTGAGCAGGAAGCTGGAAGAATTTCTCGATGAGAGCGGCGCAGACAGGGAAAAACTGCTGGGATTGGGAATCTCCATTCCGGGGATTGTGGATCTGAATAAGAGGGAAATTACAGCATCTCATATTCTTGATATTACAGGGATTCCCTTCCGGGAGGTGGAAAGCTGCTTTAGCTGTCCCTGTGTGTTTCTCAACGATGCAAATGCGGGGGCTTACGCGGAGGGAATCCGTATGGAAGAGGATGGAAGGTTCTTTTATCTTTCCCTGAGCAATACAGTAGGAGGCGCTGTTTTTGGCGGCGGAAGGCTGGAATATGGAAAGGAATTCCGGTGCGGAGAAGTGGGGCACATGACTATCGTACCGGACGGAGAAAAATGCTACTGCGGAAAGTACGGTTGTCTGGATTCCTATTGTTCTGCAAAAAAACTGTCGGAGTTTTCAGACGGGAAGCTGGAGGATTTCTTTGAGGAGCTTTCCAAAGGAAATGAGGAGGCCGGGAAAATCTGGGAGAAATATACAGATTATCTGGCTGTGGCAGTCAATAACATTCATATGGTGCTGGACTGCGACATAATTCTGGGAGGATATGTGGGAAGCCATGTTTCCGAGTATATCCGTGAAATCAGGGCAAAGGTACAGAAACGAAGCACATTTTCAGATACAGGAGATTTTGTCCTGCCCTGCAGATACCAGACAGGAGCGGCAGCGCTGGGAGCAGCTCTTTATGTGGTGGAGGAGTTTATCCAAAAAATATGATCAGAAAAGCATTTTGTAAATAGGTTTAAAAATAAGATTCCGTCAGGGGTCTTATTTTTTTGCGCGCAAAGCGGACTTGTCCCTTTGGTTCTGAAAAATAGATAAAACTACGGCTTCATTTATGCTTTAAGCTTCCGGAAAATGTTTCTACCCTGGAGGGAGCGCTGATCGAACCTCTGGCAGTAGGGTTTCATGCGGCGATTCAGGGAGATGCCCATCTGGGACAGAAAGCCGTTGTCATGGGAGCCGGATGTATTGGACTTGTATCCATGATGGCGCTGAAGGCAAGAGGCGTATCCGAGGTTTATGTGGTTGATATTATGGAAAAACGCCTGGAAAAGGCAATGGAGCTGGGGGCTGCAGGTGTGATCAACGGCGCCAGGGAAGACGTTCTTGAACGGGTGAAAGAGTTGACAGATAATAAGGGGATGGACCTGGTGATCGAGACAGCAGGAACGGAGATCACAACAAGACAGGCGATCCATATGGCAAAGAAGGGATCCGTTATTGTTCTTGTGGGATACAGCAAATCCGGAGAGATGAAGCTTCCGATGAGTCTTGTCCTTGATAAGGAGCTGACATTTAAGACAGTCTTCCGTTACCGTCACATTTACCCCATGGCAATCGATGCCGTGGCATCCGGGAAGGTAAACCTGAAAGGAATCGTGACGAATATTTTTACACTGGACGAAGCTCAGAAGGCTATGGACTACAGTGTAAACAATAAGGCCGACATTGTGAAGGTTGTGATCAAAATTGCAGAGGATAAATAAAAGATAAGGAAATCAAAAGGGTTTTGGACAGAAACGGGCCAAAGCCCCTAAAGGAGAATGGGATGGACAGGGATATAATAGAAAAAAAAGACACAGATATAAAAATACCTCTGATAAGCAAGTTTGCTTACGGAATGGGGGATGTAGGCTGTAACTTCAGCTGGATGTTTGTTGGGAATTTCCTGATGATTTTTTACACAGATGTATTTGGGATCAGTATGAGCGCAGTGGCAGCCCTGATGCTTTTTTCCAGATTCTGGGATGCCGTAAATGATCCCATTGTGGGTGCTTTAAGCGATAAGACTCACAGCAGATGGGGAAGATACCGGCCGTGGCTTCTCATCGCAGCCCCCATTACAGCGCTGATTCTGATTTTGTCCTTCTGGGCACATCCGGAATGGTCTCCCACAGCAAAGATCATTTATATGGCGGTCACATACTGCATTCTTGTTCTGGGTTATACCTGTGTGAACATTCCGTATGGAACTCTTTGCGGGGCCATGACCCAAAACATTGAAGAACGTGCGAAAATCAATACCTTTCGTTCTGTCAGCGCAATGATCGCTATCGGAATTATCAATATTGTTACAGTACCTCTGATTTCCCATCTGGGAAAGGGGAACGATCAGAGAGGGTACCTCCTTGTGGCCGTTATCTACGGATGTATTTTTGCTCTGTGTCATATTTTCTGTTTTGCAAAAACGAAGGAAGCGGTAGAGGTTCCTGAAAAACAGAAGATTTCACTGAAAACGCAGCTGTCAGCAGTTATGAAGAACAGGCCTTATCTCATTGCCGTTGCCGGTCAGTTCCTCTTCGGAGTGACGCTTTACGGCAGAAATGCAGATGCGCTGTACTATTTCACCTATGTGGAAGGAAACAAGGCGTTGTTCAGCACCTATTCCTTATGCATTATCATTCCTTCAATTATCGGTGCGGCATGTTTTCCGCCTTTATTCCGGCTGACAAATAATAAGGGAAGGGCAGCTTCCATTTTTGCTTTTCTGACAGGCGTGAGTATGTTTATGATGTACTTTTTCAGCGCAGGAAGCACTCCGGTTCCATTCTACGTGTTTTCCTGTCTGGCACAGTTCTTTTTTTCAGGCTTCAATACTGCGATCTATGCGATCATCCCTGACTGTGTGGAGTACGGGGAATGGAAGACGGGACTTCGCAACGACGGCTTCCAGTATGCGTTTATCTCTCTGGGAAATAAGGTGGGAATGGCGATCGGTACTTCTGTACTGGCAGCAGTTCTGGGAGCCTGCGGCTATGCTGCAAACGTACAGCAGAACGATGCAGTGCTTGCGGTTATGAAACACTCCTTTACCACGATACCGGGGATTCTGTGGATTGTGACGGCAGTCGTGCTGTTTTTCTACAGGCTTAACAAAAAATCATATAACAAAATTGTAAAAGAAATCCAGGAAAGAAAAGGGAATCTCTAGATTATTCGTAGGAGATCTGGAACGCTTTTCCCGGCTGCAGCCTGTGTAACAGGAGGCAGCCGGGAATTTTTGCTGTCTGAGCTTCGGGAGAAAATCACCAAATCTTCACAGGCTTTTTTAAGTTGGCTTAAGGTTAATTTCTTATAGTTTACAGGCGTAAAGCATTGAAAGGAGATTTATCATTATGAAGAAAAAATATGTAGCAGTTTTGTTGGGAATGGCCTTATGCGGAACGTCGATGAATACGTACAGTGTAGATATAAAAGCAGAGTCAGAAGAAAATCAGGAAGCAGAAACTGAAGCAACAGAGATTGAGGAAACAGAAGAAACGGATGCTGTGGAGGAAGAGGCGCAGGAAAAGATTTACGGAGAGGTTGTTTCTGTTTCTGAAGAGTCCGTTACCGTAAAAACAGGCACTATGGCAAAGAGGGAGCCTGGAGAAAACGGAGAGGAAAAGCCGGAAGAACCGGAAGAACCCCAGGAGCAGCCGGAAGAATCCCAGGAGCAGCCGCCTGAAGAACCAGAACAGCCGTCCATGCTTGAACTGACAGGGGAGGAACAGACGATCAGCTTTACAGAAGAGACTGTTTTTTCAAAAAAGAGTATGGGAGGACCTGGAGGAGATGCTCCCCAGAAGCCGGAGGAAGCGCCGGATAAAGAAGCTGAGGACACAGAAGAGACAGATCCGGAAGAGACAGAAGAGACAGAAGAGACAATTACCTGGGAAGATATTTCAGAAGGGGATACCGTAAAAATTACTCTGGCCGAAGACGGAACAGCGGCGGAAATCACTCTGATCACCATGGGAATGGGCCAGCCAGGCGGCGGACAGTCCCAGGAGCCGGAGGAATATGCGGCTGTGATGGAATATACAGAGGATACACAGACAGAAGGAGAAAGCTATCTCTCTTCCGGAACGGACGAAAATGCAGTCCATATTCTTGAAGACGCAAAGGTGGTAATGAAAGATGCGCAGATTGAAAGGAGCTCAGAAGAGAGCACAGGGGGAGATACATCCAGCTTTTACGGAGTGGGAGCAGCTCTTCTTGCAAGCGGAGGAGAAGCTTATGTCAGTAACAGCACGGTGACAACAGACGCCGCAGGAGGCGCCGGGCTTTTTGCCTACGGCGAAGGAGTGGTTTACGCAGCGGATACAGACATTACCACAGAACAGGATACTTCCGGAGGAATCCATGCCGCAGGAGGCGGAACTCTTTATGCGTGGGATCTGAATGTTGAGACAAAGGGAGAATCTTCCGCAGCAATCCGCAGTGACAGGGGAGGCGGAACCATGGTGATCAACGGAGGAAGCTATACCTCCAAAGGAACAGGATCTCCGGCTGTCTACTGCACAGCTGATATTTCCGTCAATAACGCAGAGCTTACTGCCGATGGATCGGAAGCGGTCTGCATTGAAGGGCTGAATTCACTTCATCTTTACGATTCCGATCTGTCAGGGAATATGAGCGATGATTCGCGAAACGACTGTACCTGGAATGTGATTCTTTATCAGAGTATGTCCGGGGATTCAGAGGTTGGAAACAGCACCTTTGAGATGAACGGCGGCACTCTCACAGGCAAAAACGGAGGAATGTTTTATACGACAAACACGGAAAGCACCATTACTCTTTCCGACGTAGACATTACCTATCCGGAGGAATGCGATTACTTTTTGAAGTGTACGGGAAATGACAATGAAAGAGGATGGGGAACAAGCGGAGCCAACGGAGCGGATTGCCTGTTTACCGCAGTTTCTCAGGATATGACGGGGGACATCCTCTGGGACAGCATCAGCAGACTGGATCTTTATCTGACACAGGGAAGTACTCTGGAAGGTGCGATGGTAATGGATGAAACCTGTGCCGGAACAGGAGGAGAGGGAACAGCCAAAATTTTTATCAGCGAGGATTCCCAGTGGACAGTGACCGGGGACAGTACGGCGGGAGAGCTTTACAGTGCAGGAACAATCACAGATACAGAGGGAAAAACTGTAACCATTAAGGGAACAGATGGAACTGTTTATGAAGAGGGCGATGGAGAATATACCATTACGGTAGATTATTATGAAGATACAACAGATCTTTCCGGTGCTTCTCAGACAACACAGTGGAGCAGTGCAGAAGTAGAAAAGCCGACAGAGCTGTAAGAAAAAGCCGGCAGGGAGGATAATAATGAGAGGCAGAAGGAACGCTGAGGACATGGTACGGATTCCGGAAGGGACAGATTTTCCAGAACAGAAAATTTCAGAGAGAAAGGTTCCAAAAGAAAACTATAAAAAAAAGAAACATTCAAAAAAGAGAAAGGCAGCGATTGCAGCAGCCACTGCAGTTGCAGTGACAGGAGCGGCAGGGGGAAGCCTTCTGCTGTACAGAAATACAGGGGGATCGGAAACCCCCCGGATAACCACAGTAGCTACGGAAACTACTGCACAGCTGGGCTCCATTTCCAATACAATTGTTGGAACAGGAAATTTGGAGACAGATACGCCGGTAGCTTTAAAAATCCCTTCCGGGATTACAGTTTCAGAGGTTAAGGTTGAAAGCGGCGATCATGTTTCCAGCGGAGATGTGCTGGCTGTTGTGGATGAAACCTCTGTACTGGATGCCATGGCAGAGGTGCAGGAGGAAATAGATGCTTTGGATGAACAGATTGCCCTGAACCAGGAAGAGGGGGAAGAGGAAACGATTGCAGCCGGGGTAGATGGGCGTGTAAAAAAAATCTATATTCAGGAGGAGGGTGATATTTCAGAGTGTATGCTGAAAAACAGCGCACTGATGGTACTTTCTCTTGACGGATATATGGCGCTGGATCTGGAAGTGGAGTCCGGCGCAGTTCAGGAAGACGACACAGTGACAGTTTCTCTTCCAGACGGAACACAGACAGAAGGAACGGTAGGAAATATCTCCCAGGGACGCTGCACAGTTCTTATCACGGATAACGGAATTGAAGCAGACACGGAAGCTTCTGTCTCAGACAGTGAGGGAACGCTTCTTGGCAGTGGAGGGATTTATATCCATCAGCCGCTGGAGGTGACTGGGACAATGGGAACAGTCTCTGCTGTAAATGTATCTGAAAACGAAGAGGTGGAAAGCGGAGATACACTTCTGACCCTTGCAGATGACAGGGAAAGTACACAGTATGCCCTCCTTTATGCACAAAGAGAAGCTCTGACAGAGACCTTGAAGGAGCTTCTGACCCTTTCACGGGAAGGAACCATTCAGGCAGATATGGATGGGACAATAGCGGAAATCTATGTGTCCCAGGAAGAAAGCTCTTCGGAAGGTGAATCTTCTCAAAGCACACCGGTTTCGGCAATGCAGATGTCTTACACAGGAGGAACAGGAGGCAGTGTGTCAGGGAATTCTGTAAGACTTCAGACCCTTGGCGCAGTGCAGACAGTCAAGTTAAGTGCACAGACTCCTGTGCAGGAGACAGCAGTGGAAGAGGAAGAAGAAGTCCCGGAAGAGAATCTGCCGGAAGATACAGGCGAAACGGAACAGGCGCCCCTGGCTCAGCCTCTGTACCTTAGCGTACAGGATTCTTCAGTCAGTACTTCGGGAGTCATTGGAATTCTGTCTCCGAGAACAGGGGAAACAGGGATGGCCGGATGTGATTCCCAGGATGGAAGCTATACGGGAACGATTGTCTGGAATCCTCGGGACAGTTCCTTTTTGCCGGGAGTTACCTATCAGGCAAATGTGACGCTTTATGCGTCAGAGGGATATTGCTTTGAAACAGACAGCATTTCTTCTGCATCGGGGGTTTTGTCCGGAGTATCCGTGTCTGAGGATGCAGGCACGGTGAGCTTTACCGTTACTTTTCCGGAAACACAGGCTCTGTCCGGGGAAGATTCCTCTCCAGAAGAGGAGACGGATCCGGACGGAAACCCAGGAGAAGGAAATGACGGAGAAGTGGATCCTGAAGAAGAAAACAATGGAAAAAATCAGGGTGCAGCCGACAGTCAGGAAAATAGCGGAGGACAGGAAGACGGAAACAGCAGCGGAGAAAAAACCTCAGGACAGACCCCAAGCGCAGGAGGGGCTTCCCAGGGAGGAAGCACGCAGTCCGGTTCGTCAGGCGGTGGAGCAGGAAGTTACTCAGGGGGAAGTGCAGCTTCCTCGGCAGGCAGCGAAAAAACTACAGAGGAAACCACAGAGAGCAGCTCCCAGTACAGCACGGACACTACGGCTTTTACTATTTCAGGAGATGAAGAGATGCTTCTTTCCGTAAGCGTGGACGAGTTGGACATCAATTCCGTTACAACAGGACAGAAAGCGGAGGTTACCTTTGATGCTATCGATGGAAAAACCTTTGAGGGAACTGTGACAAAGGTGGGAAATACGGCTTCGGCAAGCGGCGGAGTGGCAAAGTATACTGTGGAGATCGCCGTCCCCAAAGAGGCGGAAATGAAACAGGGAATGAATGCGTCTGCAACCATTGTAATTGAAGAAAAAGAGAACATTGTTACAATTCCTGTCAATGCCCTTCAGGAGCGGGGAGACGAGGTTTTCGTCTATACGCAGAAGAGTGAGGACGGAACCCTTACAGGCGAGCAGAAGGTTTCGACAGGTCTGTCCGACGGGGAAAATGTAGAAATTACAGAAGGACTTTCCCAGGGAGACACGGTGTATTACCAGAAAAAAGGAGGGCAGAGCAGTGCTTCCGGAGGAACGGCGAGTATGACGCCGAAGAATTCCGGTGAAATGCCGGGAGGCGGATTTGGAAGCGGAGGCCCGGGCGGAAGCAGAGGAAGCGGCAGTACAGGCGGAGGAATGGGAACCCCGCCGGAAAGGTAGGTGAAGCTTTGTGATCGAGTTGAAAGACGTTTCAAAGGTTTACACAGTAGGGGGCGAAGCGGTCTATGCCCTCAGCCATGCCAATATGAGAATTGAAGAAGGCGAATTTGTCAGCATTGTGGGTCCTTCAGGAAGCGGAAAGTCCACAATGATGAACATAATCGGCTGTCTGGACATGGCGGACGAGGGAGAGTATATCCTGGACGGGATATCTATTGAACAGTATTCGGAGCGGGAATTGGCAAGGATCCGCAACAGAAAGCTTGGTTTTATTTTTCAGAATTTCAACCTTCTCCCCAAGCTGACAGCAGAGGAGAATGTGGAACTGCCTCTGTTGTATCAGAGGATAAAGGCTTCTGAACGCAAAAGGAGGGTGAAGGAGGCGCTGGAGCAGGTAGAGCTTTCTCACAGAATGCATCACTGCCCTTTTGAGCTTTCCGGCGGCCAGCAGCAGCGTGTTGCAATTGCCAGAGCCCTTGTGACAAAGCCGTCTCTCTTTCTGGCAGACGAGCCGACGGGAAATCTTGACTCAGCAACCGGACGGGAGATCATGCACCTTTTTCACCGGCTTCATGAAAAAGGGAATACCATTGTGCTGATCACTCATGACAATGAGGTGGCTGCGGAGGCGGAGCGAATGATCCGTATCTGCGACGGCCATGTAGAAGAGGTGACGCCATGATATGGCAGACGTTTAAAATGTCCTGGTCTGCTGTCTGTGCCAATAAGCTGAGAACCTTTCTGACCATGCTGGGAATCATAATCGGAGTGGCATCCCTCATTGTTCTGGTTTCCATAGCCCAGGGGGCGTCGTCATCTGTATCTGAGCAGATTTCCGATATGGGTTCCAGCTATCTTACTGTGCGGATCAACGATGACAAGGAAAATCCTCTCAGACTGGGAGAATTTACAGAGCTTCTGGAGGATGAGGCAATCCTGGGCTCTGCGCCCTTCGCAAGAACAGGCGTTACGGCAAAAAGCGGTTATACCAGCGGAACCATGAGTGTAACAGGGACGACAGGAGACTATTTCGATATTATGGATCTGGAGCTGGTATCCGGAAGAAGGCTTATGCAGACGGATATAGACAACAATTCTCTGGTGATCGTAATCAGCGCAGACACGGCAGTGGAATTTTTCGGCAGAGAAGACGCGGCAGGGGAAACCTTGGCTCTTGACGGGAAAAGCTTTCTCGTTGCAGGGGTGCTTTCAGATGATAACACCTCCCTGACTGCAGGGCAGAGCATTTTGTTGTCAGGTTCAGAGGAAGAGTCCGAGACAGTGACTCTGGAGGGATATATTCCTTATTCCACTCTAACAAGGATGGCGGATAATGTTCTGGATATCACAAGCTTCTATGTTTCCTCCTCTGATGAAAACTCTATGGATCAGGCGGAGCTTGCAGTTGAGAAAATTATGCTGGAGCGTTTCGGACAGGATGAGGAAGCATTTACGATCCAGAACCAGTCAGAGATCATGAGCGCAATGGAAAGTGTAGATAATACAATGGCCCTTATGCTTGGTGGAATTGCGGCAATCTCCCTCTTTGTAGGGGGAATCGGAATCATGAATATCATGCTTGTATCCGTCACGGAACGAACAAGGGAAATCGGGATCCGAAAGGCAATCGGAGCAGGGAGAGGAGAAATCATGCTCCAGTTTTTACTGGAAGCCCTTCTGGTGAGTATGATGGGCTGCGGGGCAGGCATCGGTGTTTCCTTCTGTCTTCTTCGGATTCTGGGAGGAATCCTGGGAAGCTCTATGAGTTTTGAAATGAACCCTTCGGTAACAACCGCTGCAGTTGTGTTTTCACTGGTTACAGGGGTGGTCTTCGGACTTTATCCCGCAGGAAAGGCAGCGGGAAAGAAAACCATAGACGCTTTGCGTTATTCCGGTTAATAATTATTGACAAATCCGGTTCGCAAGCGTATGATACCAGTATGACAGACAAAGGCGTCTTTCGTGTAAAAATGCACGAAAGGCGCCTTTTTTTGACAAAACGGGAGATTTTTCTTCCGTTTTGTCAAAAATGTTATATTTTCAGACATATGGAGGATGATAAAATGTGTGGAATTGTAGGTTATATCGGAAACAGCCAGGCTGCCCCCATTCTTCTGGACGGACTGGCAAAGCTGGAATACAGAGGATATGATTCTGCAGGAATCGCAGTATATGACGGCAAGGAGATCAGAACAGCAAAGTCCAGGGGAAGGCTAAAGATCTTAAATGAGCTGACTCACGGCGGGGAGACACTTCCGGGAACTGCGGGGATCGGTCACACGAGATGGGCGACCCACGGTTCACCGTCGGATATAAACGCTCATCCCCATCACAATAAGGATGGCAGTATTGTGGTCGTTCATAACGGGATTATCGAAAATTATCTGAAGCTTAAGAAAAAGCTGGAGGGAAAAAACTATCAATTTGTTTCTGAGACAGATACAGAGGTTATCGCTCACCTTCTGGATGAGTATTATCAGGGCAATCCCCTTCAGGCGATCACAAAGATCATGCACAGAATGGAAGGCTCCTATGCACTGGGAATTCTCTTCGGTGACCATCCGGATGAGCTTTACGCAGTTCGTAAAGACAGTCCCCTGATCGTGGGAAAAACAGAAGACGGCTGTATGATCGCATCGGATGTTCCGGCAATTCTGAAGTATACCAGAGATGTGACCTTTGTGGAAAACGGAGAAATCATCCGGATGACAAAAGAGGGAATGGAATTTTTCAATGCAGACCAGGAGCCGGTGGAAAAAACCTCCGTACACATTGACTGGGATGTGAATGCAGCGGAAAAGGGAGGCTTTGAGCATTTCATGCTTAAGGAAATGTACGAGCAGCCCAGGGCTGTGGCAGATACATTTTCCCCGAGACTGAAGGAGGGGGAAATCGATATCAGCGAACTGGGAATGAGCACGGAGGAGCTTCTCAAGGTAAAGAAGCTGGTGATCGTTGCCTGCGGCTCTGCTTACCACGTGGGAGTGACGGCGAAGTATATTTTTGAAGGGCTTGCGCGGATTCCCACAGAGACGGAGCTTGCCTCGGAATTCCGATACAGAAATCCAATCCTGGAGGAGGGAACGCTTGTGGCGGTTATCAGCCAGTCCGGTGAGACCGCCGATACCCTGGCAGCTCTCAGGGAAGCGAAGAGCAAAGGTGCCAGAGTCCTGGGAATCGTCAATGTGGTGGGAAGCTCCATTGCCAGGGAGGCGGACAGCGTGATGTATACCTGGGCAGGACCGGAGATCGCAGTGGCGACAACAAAGGCCTATTCTGCCCAGCTTATTGCTATTTACCTTCTGGCAATGAAATTTGCCTTCGCAAAGGGCATTCTTACGGGAGAGGAGCTTACAGGAATGCTTGGGGATTTGAAGAAGCTTCCCGTTCAGATAGAGATGCTTCTGAACAACAGGGAAAAAATTCAGCGGTTTGCCAACCGGTATCTTGCCGCCAGAGACGTTTATTTCATAGGAAGGGGAATGGATTATGC
>DXXQ01000072.1 GCA_019416265.1 Clostridiales bacterium
CTCCTGCCTTTGTCTGATATCCCTCCGGAAGAGAAAGGATCCATTCATGTATCGATGCCTGTCTGCAGGCCTGTTCCATTTCTTCCTTCGTATTTACAAACCAGTCATGCAGTTTTCGGGAACCTTTGGAAAAGCCGACTGCAGCCAGCAGCAAAAAGGGAACACAGGGCAGTATGGGCAATACAGCACCTGCTGCACCAAGTCCAAGCCCTGCAAATCCCAACACGATCCAACCTGTTTTTTTTATGTTCATATGCGTTCTCCATTTCTCTTTTTATGCTCTGTTCTGCTCATACATTCTGCCATCTTTCACGCGATAAATGCGGTCTGCAATTGACATGGTAGACTCCCGATGGGAAACAAGAATGATGCTTTTTTTATGTTTTTGTTCTTTCAAAGCCTTCAAAATAATCCCCTCATTGATGCTGTCCACATTACTGGTAGGTTCATCCAGAAGAATCAGTTCACTCCCCCGAAGGAAGGCTCTGGCAAGCCCGATACGCTGTTTTTCTCCTGCAGAAAGATGTTCTCCAAGAGCTCCTGCCTTTGTCTGATATCCCTCCGGAAGAGAAAGGATCCATTCATGTATCGATGCCTGTCTGCAGGCCTGTTCCATTTCTTCCCTTGTGGCATCCGGTTTTGCAATACGAAGGTTCTCTTCAATGGTTTCATCAAATAAATAAGTAACCTGACTGACCATGGTCACATTCTCCAATAAGCTGTCTGTCTGAATCTTTTCAATATCCATTCCATTATAGGCAAGTTCTCCGCTGTCCTTCCTCCAGAAGCGAAGCAGCAGCTTCAAAAATGTGGATTTTCCACAACCGGATTCTCCCACAATTCCAATGATTTCCCCCTTTTTGGCATACATACAGATTTCCGACAGTACCTGTTTCTGTCCGTCATAGGAAAAACACAGATCCCTGACTCCAAGCCTTTCAAATAAAAAAGTTCTTCCATTTTCCACAGGAGTCACTGCCGGTTTCTCTGAAAGAAGATTCAGAACCCTGTCTCCAGAGGCAAATGTCTGCGTTAAATTTCCCGGAAGTGCTGAAATGGCAATGACAGGTCCAAAAGAACCAAACACCGCTGCCACACCGATCACCATTTTTCCCATGGAAATCCTGTGGGTTTCCACAAGCAGGATTCCTACTGCAAGCGCAGCAAAAATAAAAAGAGAGACAAACAGTTCTGTTGCTGCGGCCGCTTTGACTGTTTCCTGTTTCATTTTCTTTGTTTCATCAAGAAGAATCCGGGAACGCCTGTTGACCTCTTTTTCCCGTTCCTTCCCTGCCCGATTTAAAACAATATCCCGGATTCCTTTTATGCTGTCCAGAAAATAGGCATTAAATGAAGCAAATTCCTCACGATAATGAACCCCAGAGGCTTTCAGTTTTCCGGAAGCAACTACCGGTATCACAATTCCAACCACAAGAAATCCCATTGCCGCAACAAACGCCAGCCACCAGCTGGATACTTTTCCCACAAACAGGATGACTCCTCCGGATACCACAACTGCAATACAAATGGGAGAGATTGTGTGAGCATAAAATACTTCCAGTGTTTCTATATCAGAAGTAATCATGGCAATGATCGAACCTTTTTGTTTACTCTCCAGCTTTGCCGGACAAAGTATACGCAAAGCGGAAAAAATTTTATCCCGAAGAACCGCAAGGAGCCGAAATGCAATATAATGGTTACTGTACTGTTCCAGATATCGGAGCAGACCGCGAAGACCCCCGCAGCCGATCGCCAGCGCAGCAATCCATCCATAGGACAACGAAATACTCTCCCCCAGTGCTTTTGCGATTCCCACTGCCCCAAGCAGGGGAACTCCCATGGCGCAAAGAAAACCAGCCGAACCATTCAATACTGCAAGAAGCATGAGAAAAGACAGATTTCCCAAAAGCAAAATAAGATTTGCCATGATTTTGCCCCCGCTTCGACGAAGTGTTTGTTTTTTACTCATGCGCTCACCTCCCCATATCCTTCTTCCAATTCTCTCTGAGCCGTAAACAATCTGGCGTAACTGCCATGCTTCATCATCAGTTCTTTATGGGTTCCCTGCTCCTTTACCTCTCCTGCCTCCATGTAGTAAATTTTATCGGAAGACACTACATTGGCAAGACGATGGGAAATAAGGATTACTGCCTTAGACCTGGATAATTCTCTGATATTTTTCATAATAATCCTTTCGCTTTCTATATCTATGTTGCTGGTCGCTTCATCAAACACATACAAATCTTTGTCCGCCACCAGATTTACTGCAAGGGCAAGGCGCTGCTTCTGGCCGCCGGAAAGATTTGCTCCGTCCTCCATGATTTTTTTATCCAGTCCTCCATTTTCACGAATAAAGCGGGCAAGGTTCACTTTTTCCAAAGCTGCATAAATTTCCTCATCTGATACCCTTTTGTCAGCCAGTTTGAAATTCCGGCGGACAGTTTCATTAAAAATATAGGTATTATAGCTCACTGCAGCAAGATGTGTATAATAGCTTTCCCGGGACAGGTCTTCCAACTTTTTGCCTCCAACGGCAACACTGCCGGATTTCGGACGAATCCCTCCCAAAAGTATCTGAACGACTGTGGATTTTCCACATCCGGACTCCCCTACAATGGAAGTCATCCCCTTTTTTGGAAAGATCATTGTCACACCCTTCAACACATTGCGCCTGTCATCATAGGAAAAATTCACATCCTCCAATTTCCATTCCATATGGGACACCTTCTCTTCTCCCCAGATCGGATCAGCGGCTGCGAGAAACGACAGAATCTTATTTCCTGCACTCACCCCGTTCATTGCCACATGAAAGGCTGCTCCAAAAGCACGAAGGGGAAGAAAAAATTCTACTGCCACAAGAATCAGAAACAGAGACAAAAACGGAGACAGACCGCCTTCCGCCACTTTGAGAACGGCAAAGGCAATCCCCGCGCCGGCCCCTCCATATGCAACCAGATCCATGATCGTGGTACTTGCCAATTGCATCACAAGCACCTTCATGGTAATCCTTCGAAATTCTTCACTGGCATTGTTCATCTTTTTCTGCTGTGCTTCGTCTGCCATAAAAATTTTCAGTTCTTTCAGTCCCTGTACACTGTCCAGGAAGCCGTCTCCCATAGAAGTATATTTGCCCCAATATTTCTCAAAAATCTTTTTTGCATATCTGGATACTGCAACAATGGACGCCGGGATCAAAGGCACACAGACAAGAAGAACCAGCGCCACACGCCAGTCAATCCACACAGTGATGCAGAACAGAATAAGCGGGGAAAGCATTGCATAAAAAAACTGGGGAATATAGGACGTATAGTATAAATCCAGCTGTTCCACCCCTTCCATGGAAATCTGCGTCAATCCTGCCATACTCATTTCCTCTGTGGAACCTGCTCCCAACTTCACGATCTTATGATAGATTTTCTCACGAAGCTCCTTTTTCGCATTCCGTCCAAGAATATCTTTCAGCGTTCCCGCCCGGCGGGAAGCACCGTATCGGACAGCCATTCCTGCAATCCCCAGAGCTGCCGGGAATAAAAAACACTTCACATCCCTTCCATATGTGTCGTACTCTGCCGCCAGATAGATCATCCGGCAAATACAGGCAGTGATTGTAAGATTGGCAAATAATCCGACCACCATCCATGCCACTGTATATAATATATATTTTTTGTTGTCTCCCAAAAGCTGCAAAAGCTTTTTATCAATCACAGTTCTGTCCTCCTTAGTCATGAGTTAGCATTTACTAACCTTTAATGATAAAAAAACGACGGTTGTAGTTAGTTTCTTCTAACCGTCTGGATTATTATAAAAGATTTTCTGGAAAATGTCAATGACAATATTCTTAGTTTCCACCGTTTGCGGGCAGTAACGACGAAGCTGCAGAAACTAAGGTAATTTATGCCTTGACAAGGGTTACTTAAATCCATATAATAGTTTGCGAGCAAACAAATTAAAAGGAGTAGATTATGCAGGACAGTTACATCCAGAATACAGACATCAGCTTTCTCAACAAAAAATTAGACAATCACATTCAGCGAAAAATCCACTCTTTGTATAATCGAAAAGAATTTCAAGAATGTTCCTTGATGAATATGTGGGTAGTAGACTATCTGTTCCACATGGAATTGATCAAAACTCCTGTATTTCAGAAAGATATAGAAGCGGAGTTTTTTATCAATCGGGCTACTGCGTCCAAAATGTTGACTTTAATGGAAAAGAAAAAGTTAATCAAGCGGACAAATTATGCCAGTGACAGCCGTCTAAAACAAATTGAGTTAGAGCCCTACGGTTTGGAACTTCAAAAAATGTGCTGCCACATAAGGGAAGAAATTGAAAATCAGCTTACTGCGTGCCTTACCGAAGAAGAGGAACGGATTTTCAAAACTATTTATTTGCGTATCCTTAATAATATGATGTTGGGGTCAAAACCATAAAGAACTTTGCTCCTATTTCTATAGCACCTTGAAAAATTCATATTTTGTAGTGTGATGCCGGGTTTCTCGTGGATTTATGCGGGTATTCCCTTCCTTGATTTTATACAATTACCGGATTTTGAGCATAATGTCCTAAACCCTTCACATAATTCAAGAGTTTTCGGAAATTCAATGCTGCTATCTTAGAACCAAAAAAGAACTTGCCTCGCTGTTTCCCACGAGGTATCTTTTCCAAATGGTAATTTCTGCGTATATTTGATGGAACAGTTTCCACCCCATTACGAAGCCTTGCATAGTTTTTGAATTCTTCGCTGTTCATGTTCCGTTGGATTTTCGCGCGTTCATGTGCTGCTTTGGATGTTACTATTTTTGCAACTTTCTTAAAGATCTTCGGCTTGCATTGATCCTGATACGGACAGTTGGCACACTGCTCATGCAGAAAGGAAACGGCACACTGATTGCTTGGTTTCATATAAGAACAGCTTTTCGGTGCATGGCCGGCTGGACATCGGAGGACTTTTGTTCCCTCTTCGTTGAATTCAAAATCAGCAAGGATATCCGGAGCCGGTTTCCCCGTCAGACTTGTGGTAATGAGTTCTACGTTTTTATTAGCTGCAAGTTGTGTGTTTTCTGTTCCACTATATGCTCCATCCGTGACTATAACAGTCCGTTCTTCCTGGTTATCCATCTGCTCAAGGTGCTCTTGGATAAACTGACTGTCACTATGGTTGTTTTGCTCATACTGGTACTCTGTTACAACAGAACCATTGGCTCCAACGGATTCTTCAAGATTAGCAGCATATCCTCGATGCTCTTTTCCTGCTTTATTCCGGAATGTCGCTTCAGGGTCAGAAGGATTCTGCAGCATGGTTGATTTCATGCCGCCGTCTTCTTTCGTGCGGAGTCTTCGGTTTTCATTTTCAACAGTGGTCTGTTCTGACAGGCATCTGACAAACAGATCATACTCTGTTGAATCATTGTAATCAGACTCACACAGGGCAAGAAGTTTATCCGCATCCGTTAAGAGTTGCTTCATGCGCTCATCTGCATCGGTACTGCGCTGATGATAAATCACTCTGTTAAAATCGTTAGGATCGATATAATGTTTTAAATCGTCAGGCAGAGCAGAGACATTGATTTTATTCACGTACATCGCCAGCTTTGCGATACAGGTGTATATCAGCTCCATCCGGCTAAGTTTGCGGATGTTGGATTCGATCATCATGGAATCCATACGTCTGACTTTACCGCTGATCCCCATCAGTTTTGCAATAGAAGTACTTAACTCCTTCACACAATCGTGGTAGAGATCCTTGTTGTGAAGCGTTTCGTAATCGTAACACCGTTTACGGAAACGGCTCAATGTTTTGTCACTCAAAGGCTGTTCTTCAAAACTTGTTGTGTGCAGTGCGTACTGAATCCGAAAATCCAACATAAGATTTTCAACCATCTCATCATCGGAATAATCAAAAAGCTCTTTAATAATGAGTGCACCAACAATCACGTTAACCGGAGTATTCGGTCTGGATGCCTTATCACTGTATAAGACAGAAAAACGCTTTTCATCAATGGCAGGAAATATTTCATCGGCAAAGACTTTTGCCCAGGATTTTTCCAGTGCTTTTTGTTCTCTGGCAGTTAATCCAGAAAAACTATCTGTAAATGACATTTGCTGGTAAACGTTTTCTTTGAATGACATAGAGATTACCTTCTTTCCTGCTAAGATATCTCTATTATACAGCAAGTAAACCATTTAGGCTTGTATTTACTACAAAATATATGAACTTTTCAAGGTACTATAGAGGGGCTTTTGACCCCAACATCATATAATATAGATA
>DXXQ01000073.1 GCA_019416265.1 Clostridiales bacterium
GACTATCGGATCCCAAAGTTATAAAAGTAGCTGTGTAATCCGAAAGGATAGCAGTATTGGTGTTATGGACGCACCACTGGAACTGCAAGGCGAAGCCTTGCAACCAGATGCTCTGGCAATTCAATTGCCGAGTAGTTCACAGAAAATGGAGTTGTGTCTTAACGGAAGATGAGATGGACAAGTTTCCTCGGAAGTGGGGACGGGGATAACGCCGGAGAGTTTGAAAATGAGGGTTTGTAGAGCAAAAGATACAATCCGGAAAAACCCATATTATCTGGCAAAACCTATATTTCATGGCAAAAGTGAAAAATTACTAAAACATTCTTCTGCTTATGTTATACTTATTGAAATGAATCGTGAAAGAAACCAATTTAAGATGTTATATTTTTAACAAAAGACAGGGGGCTCTAGGGATGAAAGTAAAATTAGGTGTCATTTTGGATGCGATTGAGATGGCAGATGATAATTATACATATTTTTTGGATTTAGAAACAGGAGAAAGTGTGTTCCTTGCAGATGAACTGATTACTGGTCTGGATAATGAGGGACTGGAAGATGAAATTGAAGAAAACCCGGAACGCTATTTAAGGCTTCCTACGAAATTTGAAATTCACGAATACCATATCATGGAAGAATTTATCTGGACTTTAAAAGGTGAAAGGGCGGATAAACTGGAATGTGCCATACGAGGGCGGGGAGCGTTCAGGAGATTTAAGGATATGGTAGACAGAATGGGGATTTCACAGCAGTGGTATGATTTTCAGGCAGAGTATTACAGGCAATTGGCAATTGAGTGGTGTCGGGAACATGGGTTAGAGTATGCGGAGGGGAGCATATGAAAATTAGGTTTGCAGAAAAATCAGACATTGAAATTCTTTCTACATATGATAAACACATCAGGATAACGGAACTGGAATCTGCCGTATCGCTTGGTTGAGTAATTGTGGCAGAAGATAACGAAACACTTATAGGCTGGCTGCGATGGAATTTGTTCTGGGATAACACGCCGTTTATGAATATGCTGTTTATACTTGAACAGTATCGTAGCTGTGGTTATGGGAAAAAAATGACTGCTTATTGGGAAAAACAAATGAAGACGAAGGGGTATGATTTAGTTATGACATCTTCCTTGTCGAATGAAGCGGCACAGCATTTTTATCGTAAATTGAACTATGTGGATTCTGGCGCACTCCTGTTTCCAGAAGAACCTCTGGAAATTATTTTTATGAAGAAAATATAAGATGATCCTTTGCGGAGATAGCCTGTACAAAGGGCTGGCAGGTTTTGAGCATTGACTTGCCGGAGAATGGGGAGAGGAAACAGGAAAGTTTAATTGAGGATTAGAGTGCCAGGCACGGTTAATCTGGAAGAAATTTTTGCTCGCTGCTGTGATCAAAACGAATAAGATACCCGATTTGGGGAGGGAACGCCTTGACTATTCCTTACAATAGGTATATCCTTTAATTGGGTGTATAAATTCGCCAAAAGAAGGGAATTGTATGAAAATTCAAAGAAAAATCAAGAAACTGTTTATCGCAAGTGTACTGTCCTTGTCCATTGTCGGATTCGAGCCAGCCCTTTCTTTTTGTTCAGCAGTCCAGCCTGTCACTGTGGAAGCGGCATCTGTAAAGCTGAATAAGACAAGTGCAACCTTGATTCGGGGAAAGAAGCTGCAGCTGAAAGTCAGTGGAACAAACAGTAAGGTTCAATGGAGTTCTTCCAATCGAAAGATAGCGGTTGTAAACAGCAAAGGTCTGGTAACAGCCAAAGCAAAAGGAACTGCAACGATTACTGCAAAAATCGGAAGTAAAAAATACACCTGCAAAATCAAAGTAAATAATCCTGCATCTTCAAAGGTTCCGAGCTGTGTAGCAAGCCAGACTGTTTATGCAGTAGCACCTAGCGGAGGTCCGGGTGCTTCAATGACTAAAAGATCTATTTTAGACATTCCGGAGTCTTATATTTTCATTAGAAATTTGGATGCCAATGCTAAAATCACAAATATCAAGTCTTCCAATTCGAAATTTCGGGCAGAAAAGCGTGAAGGCATGAATGCTATAGGGGTTAGCGCAACCGATTTTGAACGTGATTATGTAGGACTGAGCTCTACGATCTCTTTCCGTGTTACACAGAAAGGACGCTCTTATAATTTACGCTGCAAAATTAATGTGAAAGAGAAGAAATCCCCTATCGCCAGCTTCAAGGTGGGCGCCAAAGAGATTGCAGGATATTATAGTAGCTCTTATCATGCACAAAGCTCAAAATTCAAAGGAAAAAAATTTTCCATAAAACTGGCACCGGGATACGTTCTTGACACTATAGAGGTTTATTCGTCTGCTAATGGAGTGTTTAAGGAACAGCGTATCAAAAATGGTGCAACTGTTAATCTGAAAAGCGGTGATTGTATCAATGTTCTTTTCCATACAACAAAGAAACCGGCAAACTATAAAGTGCCGCAGAAATGGTTCGGGCAGGTACCGTCTCCATTACATGCAACCTGCACATTGATGATTCCATAATGAAGGTCAGAAATTAGTTAAAGGACTCCCTGATTAGCAAATTGTTAATCAGGGAGTCCTTTTTGGGATGACTACATATGAGTACTCCAATGTAATAGAGAATGTGAAACTTTTTATGCAAATGATGTTAAGAAGGGGCTTCTATGATATAATGTTTTATCATAGGGAAGCCTCTTTTGCTTTATGGAAAGAAATTTCTACGCAAAGTACAAAGGACAGAAGGAAAACGCAGTAGCATCCATCAGTTTCCGGAAGAATACGATGTGTTTTTCACAGAAGACATTCAAGATGCTCGAGATTTTTTTGACGATAAGGCAATGGATAGGAATAGATACAAATTATTTGAGGTGAATAACTGCAACAGAGAAGCTGTATTTTAATGGGGATTGCAATAAAGATTACATATTGAAAATTGGAGTCAAAATCCTAAAGAATACAAATAAAGGATTACATTCAGAAAACAGCTGAAAAGATAATTAAGGGGTGTACTATGAAGGTGATATTAAGCAGGAAGGGATTTGACAGTGCTAATGGTGGAATTGTTAGTCCGATATTGGAGGATGGTACAATGCTTTCTTTCCCTATTCCAAGCAAAGAACATGAGAAAGACAAGATTAGGTATGCTGATCTTGTTTGTAATGGAATTTCATTGAGCAATATTCTTCGAGATCTTGGATATAAGGGGGATGAGTGCTGGCATTTAGCAGATGATGCTCCCTGAACAGGAACCGTATAATTTGATAGCAAGCCAGACTGTTACAAAGACAAAATCAGTCCCACACGGAAAATATGCTCCATAGAGTATATCCTTTACCATAGCAATTCACTAAGAAAAATAACCGGAGGTGTAATATGTGGAAATGTCCAAAATGCGGAAAAGAGTTCAAGAAAACAAATCAAAGTCATTATTGCGGAGAGAAACCAAAAACAATTGAAGAATACATTTTGCTCCAGGATGAGGACAAACAAGAGGAGCTGTTTCTTGTCAGACAAGTTTTACGGCAGGCACTGCCGGAGGCGGAAGAGCGTATTTCGTGGAGTATGCCAACCTATTGGAAAAACCATAATATCCTTCATTTTGCTGCATCTAAAAACCATATAGGATTGTATCCGGGACCGAAAGCAGTGGAAGAATTTAAAGAGGATCTGGAAAAATATAGTGTGAGCAAAGGGACAATACGTATTCCATATGGAGAGTTAGATACAGATCTGATAAAAAGAATCGCCCAATGGTGCTGGGATACGGGAAATCACGCGTGATTTTGAAGAAAATGGGGGATTTATAACGGAAGGATGAAAATGCATTTATCTGCGAAAGGAGCAGGATTATGGAGGCAATTAAGGCAATAGAGCTTACAAAATATTACGGCAGGACAAAAGGAATTGAAAATCTGAATCTGACGGTACAGGAAGGTGAGTTTTTCGGATTTATAGGACCCAATGGAGCCGGGAAATCCACAACGATCAGAACCTTGCTGGGATTGATTGCTCCCACAGGAGGGACTGCCCGGATTTTCGGATTGGATATTGTGAAAGATAAAGAAAAAATTTTGAAGAACATCGGATATCTGCCCTCTGAAGCAGTCTTCTATTCAGGGATGAAAGTAAAGGATGTGCTGAAGCTGTCCGCGGATCTGCGCAAAAAGAATTGTACAGAGGAGGCAGAAATACTTTGTGAGCGTTTGCAGCTTGACGTAACCCGAAAGGCAGATGAACTGTCTTTTGGAAATCGAAAGAAAGCTGCCATTGTCTGCGCCTTACAGCATAAACCTGATTTGCTGATTCTCGACGAGCCCACAGGAGGCCTGGATCCTCTGATGCAAAAAGAGTTTTTTGATATTCTGAGGGAAAGAAATAAAGAGGGGGCGACGATTTTTCTGTCCAGTCATATTCTTTCGGAAATCCAGCGCAACTGTACCCGGGCTGCAATTATCCGGGAGGGAAAAATCATTGCATGCGATACTGTGGAGGTATTAGCCAGAACAAGTGCGAAACGTGTTACAGTACAGGGGAAAATTGATCTGGCCATGCTGGAAGGGGTTCGTGATGAAATAAATATGAAAGATTCTGTCAGCTTTCTTTACAGTGGGGATATGAACCGACTGCTTCACACCCTGGCAGAAGGACAGGTTTCAGATTTTTCGGTTACGGAACCGGATTTGGAAGAGATATTTCTGCACTACTATACGAAGGATGGTGATATGGCATGACAATTGTAAAACATGAATTAAAGCAGGGAAAAATTTCTTTTTGGATCTGGACGGCATCCATTGGGATGCTGCTTGCAATCTGCATTTTCCTTTTTCCGGAAATGAAGGGAGAAATGGAAGGGGTTCAGGATGTGTTTGCATCTATGGGGGCTTTTACGGCTGCCTTCGGTATGGATCGTTTAAACTTTGGTTCCCTGGTGGGGTTCTATGCGGTTGAATGTGGGAATATTCTGGGACTTGGCGGTGCGTTTTATGCTTCTCTTTGTGGGATTCATATGCTCAGTAAAGAAGAAAAGGACAAAACAGCGGAATTTTTGCTGACCCACCCGGTAAGTCGTAAAAGAATCCTTACGGAAAAACTGATTGCTGTTCTGATTCAGATTACGGCAATGAATGTAATCATTTATGCTCTGGCAGCGGGATCGATTGCTGTGATTGGAGAGCCGATTCCCTGGAAGGAAATCAATTTGCTGCATCTTGCATATTATCTGCTTCAGCTTGAACTGGCAGGGATCTGCTTTGGAATTCCAGCATTTTTACGCAGAGGAAGTGCAGGAATCGGACTGGGGATCGCGATCCTGATGTACTTTTTTAATCTGATTGGAAACATCACAGAATCTGCAGAGTTTTTAAAATATATTACGCCATTTGGATATTGCGAAGGTGCGGATATTGTAACAGGAGGCTGCCTTGATGGCAAACTGGTTGCCATCGGTATGATATTGTGTATTGGCGGTGCGGCGGCTGCTTTTTTCGGATATTTGCACAAAGATATTATGTGATTTGATATGGAGGAGCAAATCACAGAAATCTGCATCGATCTTTATGAAGAAGGGGAGCCTGCAATATGCATTTTGTCAACGCGAAAGGAATACTGACCGGAAACGGCGGTCATTATGGAATGAACATATACCGAGGATGCAGTCACGGATGTATTTATTGTGACAGCAGAAGCAGATGCTATCAGTTTACTCATAGGTTTGAAGATATTGAAGTAAAACAGAATGCGCCGGAGCTTTTGGAAAAGGCACTGAAGTCTAAAAGAAAAAAATGTATGATCGGAACCGGGGCGATGTCTGATCCGTATATACATTGCGAAGAGAAAATAAAGCTGACAAGAAAATGTCTGGAAGTTATTCTGAAGAATGGTTTTGGGGTGGCGATTCAGACGAAATCGGATCGGATTCTTCGGGACATCGATTTACTGGATGAGATAAATCGTTCTGCAAAGTGTGTGGTTCAGATGACACTTACCACTTATGATGATGAATTATGCCAAATATTGGAACCGAATGTCTGCAATACCAGACGCAGGGTTGAAGTATTGGAGAAGCTGCAGAAAAGGGGAATTCCGACGATTGTGTGGATGACACCGATACTGCCGTTTATCAATGATACTGAGGAAAACATTGCAGCAATCCTAAATGAATGTGCAAGAACAGGAGTAAAAGGTATCATTAATTTTGGAATGGGACTGACGCTTCGTGAAGGCAGTCGGGAATACTATTATGCGGCGCTTGATAAACATTTCCCGGGTATGAAAGAACGCTATATTGAACGATATGGAAATATGTATGAGTTACAAAGTCCTAGGGCAAAAGAGTTGACAGAAGTATTTCAGGGATTCTGTAAGGAACATGGCATTCTGTCAAGTCCGGAGGAATGTTTTAGGTATATGAATGAATTACCGGAAAAATATCCGCAGTTGAGTTTATTTGAACTATATGGCGGAAGAGGACTGTGATAATAAGCAAGGACAGAACCTGAAAAAGGCGCTGTCCTCAATAGCTAATGACATATCTTATATCAGTTTTTTCTGTTTACACAAAACTTGAAACGGTTTCAAAGGAAAACACCGTCTGCTTCGAACCTCTCAGCCTTGTGTCTCGGGGATTTTTGTTTAGATAAATATTCGTCACACAGCTCTTGATTTTTCGAGATTTTCAAACCTTCAAAAATATTTTTGTCTCCCTCTATGAAAAAAAAGTGTTCCAACATATTCATATTTAAAGTTTTTCCAAAGCGTCTTGGTCTGGTAAAAGATTTACCATTCCACCATTACGCAGGAGTTCAGAGATCAATTTTGTTTTATCTATATAATATAGTTGTCCGTTTATATATGCTCCCTGATTTCCTGTTTCCCTGTCTTGAATGACAGGATTTTTTTTGATATACTGGCGGTAATATTTAAACCTGACTTAAGATCGACGGGGCCTGCCCCGGGAGGAAGGGATAAAAAAGGAAGGTGATAGAAATGCTGCATATAATACTTTTTGCAATCTATATCTCACTGATTCTCATGGTGATTTTTGTAGAGCGGAAACGTCCCACAGAAGCGCTTTTGTGGGTGGTTATTATGATTTTTCTTCCCTATTTCGGGACAATTCTGTATCTGATTTTCGGAAGCACCGCTGCGATCAAGCTGACAGATGTGATCCGAAAGAAGAAGCTGAAGGCACAGCCTTACAATGAAGAACTTTTGCCGGCAGTTTCTGTTGACAAAAGCCGGCTGTCGGAGTCAGACCTTCAGGTGGTTAAATTTAATACCGTTTATAATGCCAGTGAACTTACCTGCTGCAGTGACGCGCGGTTTTATACAAACGGGAAAGATCATTACACACAGCTTTTCCAGGATATAGAACAGGCGGAAAAGTGCATATTTATAGAGTTTTATACGATTCACCATGATATGGTCGGGGAAAAACTGGTGAAACTCCTTACAAAGAAGGCAAAGGAGGGAGTGGAAATCTGGGTGATGTGCGACTTCATTGCAAACCTTTCCACACCGAAAAAAATGTTCCGCCCTCTTGAGGAGGCAGGAGGAAGAGTGGTTCGTGTGAAGCCTTATTTTACCCACTACAGAAGCCACAGAAAAATTGTATCCATCGATCAGAAGATCGCTTACATAGGGGGAATGAATATCGGAAAACAGTATGTAAACATGGATAAGGTCAAAAATCCCTGGAGAGATACCCAGATCCGTCTGGAGGGGGCCTGTACCTCTGTTTTGAATACGTATTTCCTGAAAGACTGGTTTTGCTCGATCAAACGAAGCGACTGGCAGCACGGAGTTTCCTACATAAATACTATGAAGGCTGTTACTTATGAGATGACGCCGTCTCTGTGCCAGTTTATCGCAGGAGGGGTGGATACAGACAAAGAAGCGGTAAAAATGTGTTATCTCAGTATGATCCGAAGTGCGAAAAAAAGGATTCGTATCCAGTCGCCTTACTTTATACCGGATGCCTCAGTTTTGGATGCGCTTAAAACAGCAGCAGCTTCGGGAGTGGAAATCGAATTGATGATCCCGGGAATCAAAGCTAGCTTTTTCCTGGATCCGGTGACCAATTATTACAGCGGACAGCTCCTGGAATACGGAACAAAGGTGTATAAATATAAGGGATATATTCATGCAAAAACAATGATCATTGACGAGGAATTATGCTGTATAGGCTCTGTAAATATGGATATGCGAAGTCTCATGGTGGACGATGAGGTCTGCGGTGTCTTTTATGAAAACGGGCTGGTACAGAAATATAACCGGATTTATGACAGTGATATTAAAAACTGTAGCCCTTATACCTGGGAGGAATTCCGGAAACGTGACAGAAAAGAAAGAATCATGGAAAGTATTTTCTTTCCTTTTGCCCCATTGATGTAAGGAAGAAAAAATAAGGGGAATCTGAAGGGAAAAAATAACAATATTATAGTATTGGTTTTACAGCAGAAAGGCGGAAAGATATGAAAGTATACGGGACAGAGATCTGCATTGACTGCAGAAATTATAAAGCGATCCAGAAAAAGCGTGGATTTGAAGCGGAATATGTGGAGATCACAGAGGATACGGGGAAATTGAAGGAGTTTCTGAAAATCAGGGATCACGATTCTCTTTATGCCCCTCTCAGAGAGAACGGGGGAATCGGAGTGCCGTTGTTTGTCAATGAAGACGGGAGAAAGACCTTTGACATAGATGAAGCTTTTTCGTGGATTGGACAGCCTCCGGTAAGGGACGAGGAAATCGTGGAAAGACGTTCGGTAAAATAAGAAAGTAAAAATCCGCAGATCGGGACACAAGATCCTGTCTGCGGATTTTTTCGCTCTTAATAAGTTTTTTCAGAAAAGAGAATAGAGGAGCACACCGGCAGCGCCGCAGCCTGCCATTACATAAATTGGATTGGTTTTCCATATTCTCAAGATCAGAAATCCTGCGGCGAAGATGACAAGGGCGATCACATCGAAGGATTTCAGATCAGCCGGAAGGGTTCTCTGTCCGTAGAGAGCCATGATAAACAGGGAGATCCCGGCAGATGCGATCATGGAAACAACGGCAGGACGAAGTCCGGCAAGAATACCCTGTACCATACTCAGGCCGCGGAACCGGTAGTAAATATAGGCAAGGGTCAGAACGATAATACAGGAAGGGAAAATACAGCCGAGGGTTGCGATAACAGCACCGGGCAGTCCTGCGATCTGAATTCCTACAAAGGTTGCGGAGTTTACGGCAATGGGGCCGGGAGTCATTTCCGCAATGGTCATAATATCTGCAAACTGTGTCATGGTCAGCCAGGGATGGAGGTCTACAACCTGTTCCTGGATGAGAGGCAGAGCTGCATATCCGCCGCCGATACTGAACAGACCGATCTGAAGAAAACTCCAGAATAATTCAAGATAGATCATTTCGAAGCCCCCTCCTTTCTGTGTTTCTCCTGATACCGGACATCTGCCGCGCCAATGATACCGCAGGCAAGAATAATAAACATAATATTAACGGAAAAAAAGCGCACAGCAATAAAGGAGCCTGCCATCACCAGTAAGGGGAGAATCCGGCGCTGCCTGAAAATCGTTTTTGCCATATTAATGACAACATCAAAGATGACAGCGGCGACACCGCAGAGCATCCCTGCCATTGCCATATTTACTATGGCATTGTCTCGAAATGCCCGGTAAAAAAGAGATATGACTGAAATGATCACAAGAGGGGGAAGCACAGTGCCTAAAATACTGATAAGCGCACCGGGGATTCCTGCAACATGGTATCCCACCACAATGGAAGCATTGACAGCAATAGCGCCGGGGGAGGACTGAGCGATGGCGGTAAGGTCCATCATTTCCTGCTCGTCGATCCATTTCAGCTCATCTACAAATTTTTGTCTTAATAAAGGAATAATTACAAAGCCGCCTCCGAAGGTACAGGCGCTTAATTTAAATGTGGAAAGAAAAAGCTTTCTGTATTTTTTCTTTTTAGCAATATCCAATCGATCACAACCTTTCAGAAAACCAGTATACCACTTGTTTTTTACCAGAGGAAATAATAT
>DXXQ01000074.1 GCA_019416265.1 Clostridiales bacterium
CTGGTAGTACAAAAGAGAGGCGAGATAGAAAAATTAAACTATTCGGACATTATGTATATGCGCAAGGAGGGAAAATACACTGTTATCATACATATGTATGGCAAGTGCAAAATGCGAAAATCACTGGATGAAATGATGGAGGAGTTAAAATCAGATGAGTTTATGATGATAGAAAAAGGATTTATCATAAACATTAAGCATGTTATGAAACTGAAAGAGGGGGAAGTATATATGCGTGATGGAATGATTCTTCCCATTCGAAAGAGAGGTATAACTGCTGTGAGAGAGGCGCTTTTGGAATATTGGGGGTGATGAGATGCTGAAGGTTCTTTTATATGGTATTGCGACATTTCTGGAGACTGGAATCGGAATCTGGTTTTTCGGAAAAATGTTCCCGAAGAGAGAAAGGATGGAGAGAAGGCATTATTTTGCAGAGTGGGGATTATATACATTTCTAATTGTGACAGCTTATACATTTCCCAAGACGTTTTTGAAGTTAAAAGATGAAATACAGTACATGAACAGTGTGATATTCATATACTTTGCTGGACTTATAATATATATGGTACTGGCATGGAGGATGAAAAAGTGTCCTAATATGGAAGCTTTGTTCTTTGGTGGAATGATTATCTCACTTACTGCGCAAAACTGGGGTTCGTATTTTTCGATACTTATGACAGAATTAGGTAACATCTTTCCGGTATTGTTTTTATATTGTTTTTACAAATGTTCGTTTTTTCAGGCATATTTGTGGGAGTTTTCATATTTAATTATTATGGGAATGAGCAAAATAATACATATCACTTTTTGGGGGAATTTAGAAGGAAAATATTTTAAAGATTATTTTCTGTCATTAAGAGAACATACGTATAGCGAAGTGTTCTGGTGGATTGTTACTTGCGTAATCATGTATTATTTACTCCGATTCGGATTAAGTAAAATAGTAATAGAGAAATTTCTGATGATACATAAAAAAATATTATTAGCTGCTAATATAGTATTAATTCTTATTATGGATATATCGATTAATTATGGAGCTGGGAAAATAGAGAATAATTATTTATCGGTTATTTTAAGCTTATTTGTTGGATTTATTCTGTTTCTGATTATAATCTTTGTGAAAGCTTATGGAAACATTGTAGAAAAAGAAAAATTTCTGCTCAATGTAAGAAATAGTGCAATACAAACACAGTATGAGGAGATGAGTCTTTCATACGAAAAATACAGACAGCTGGTTCACGATGAAAAACATATGGTTTCTTATGTTGCGGAATGCTTAAGAAAAGGGGAAAACAAAACTGCGGCTGAGTTTTTACAAAACTTTCAGGACACATTAGTTGCAAGAGAAGGAAAGATCTGGAGCAGGATTAAAAGCCTGAATCTTATTTTAAACATTAAATATCGAAAAATGGAAGAGGCAAAGATAAAGTTTCTATGTAATCTAAATGTTGAATACATACCAATGGAAGAGTCAGATTTTGTAATCCTCATGGGGAATTTACTGGATAATGCCATAGAAGCGTCTGAGAAATGTCCGGAGGGAGAAAGATTTATTGAGTTAAATATGAAAAATATGAATCAAATGTTTATGCTGAAAATTAAAAATTCATGTATGAAAAAGGCGTCCAGAGATAAAATGAGGTTTGTAACAGATAAAGAGGAAAAGGAAAAACATGGGCTTGGAATTGCAAGCGCGCAGCATATAGTAAATCAATATAACGGAGAGATGGATTTCTCGTACGATGATACGAAGTTTGAGGTTACAATTATTGTTTGAGAAATTTATGTGAATACTCGAATAACCGGAGAACATTTCAGTGACAGAGTTCTGAAATCCTATTTTTTACGGACACTTTCCTGTGATTTTAAGGACACAATGGGATATGAAAATAAATAACTGATATAGTAATTATATTATATTTTTCAGGAGGAGGAAGAAATATGATTAGTATTGCTATATTGGACAAAGATGATTTTGATTTGGAAAGAGAATTCAAATTAACGCGCAAGTTCTTTGAAGAAAGAAATATGGAATGCGAGATTACGACTTACGGAAAGACGCAGTGGTTTCTTTATGACCTAAAAGAAAGAGGTTATGATGTGTACCTGATAGAGATGAATATGCCGGACAGAAACGGGCTGGAGATTGCTCGGGAAATCCGCAAAGAGTATTCGGAATCGGTCATCGTTTTTCTTTCTGACTCCGCAAAGATGGAGGAGGTGCTGCCGACATATGAACTGGGCGCTTTCCGGTATATTCTCAGAGAGGAACTGGAAGAGAAGCTGAACAGGTGTTATGAAAGTGTTCTTCCTGTTATTGACCGGAAAAATGGCAGCGCTTATGTGATCGAGAAGCGAGGGAAAATAGAAAAAATACCGTATAAAGAGATTCTTTATCTGAGAAAAGACGGGAAATATGTAGTTATCACCCACAAAAAAGGCGAGAGCCGGGTACGCAAAGCGCTGGAAGAAGTCTGGGAAGAACTGAAATCGGATGATTTTTTACGTGTTGAGAAGGGATATATCGTGAATCTCAAACATGCAGAGAAGATGAAAAGCAACGAGCTTTATATGGATAATGATGCGATTATCCGTGTGGGAAAGAAACGGGCTTCCCATGTCAGAGAAGCCCTCCTTGCCTGCTGGACAGGTGAGGAGAAAGTGTGAATTTTTTCTAAAACATCACAAACCGTCTTGACAACACCTTTGAATGCAATTATGATTAGAGCATGTTTTGAGCCTTTGTTTCTATATAGAAGTAATTTTTCATTAAGGAAACAGAGACTCGGGAAAGGCAATGAGGAAGAGGAGTACGCAGCAGTACCTGCCAGAGAGAAGCGCCCGGAGGCTGGAAGGCGGTTCAAGGTGAAGCACTGCGGAAGGTAGCTTCTGAGCCGGGATGCTGAACCGTCCGAAGGACAAGTCGGAGTCAGAAGGCGAGGGGAAACCCTGGTTAAGCCATAATTTGATAAGTAAGCACCCCCGTACCCCGCGTTAAGGGACAATGAGATATGCATCAAATGCATAATGAAGGTGGTACCGCGACGATTCATCGCCCTTCACACGCCAGTGTGAGGGGCGTTTTTTACCTTACATTGGCAGAAAGATATGATATGAAACATAAAGGATGTATTTTATCAGGAGGAAACCATGAGCAAAGAACTTGCAAAAACCTATGATCCTAAGGGAATCGAAGAACGTCTTTACAAAAAATGGATGGACAACGGATATTTTCATGCAAAAGTAAATCCGGACAAAAAACCTTTCACCATCGTAATGCCGCCGCCGAACGTAACAGGACAGCTCCATATGGGACATGCCCTTGACGAGACAATGCAGGATATCCTGATCCGTTTCAAGAGAATGCAGGGCTATGAGGCGTTATGGCAGCCGGGAACAGACCATGCGGCAATTGCCACAGAGGTTAAGGTTATTGAGAAACTGAAAAAAGAAGGCATTGATAAAAATGAAATCGGCCGTGAAGAATTCCTGAAACATGCATGGGCATGGAAAGAGGAGTACGGCGGAAAGATCATCAACCAGTTAAAGAAACTGGGAGCTTCCGCAGACTGGGAAAGAGAACGCTTCACAATGGATGAAGGATGCTCCAAGGCAGTACAGGAAGTATTTATTAAATTATACGAAAAAGGCTATATTTACAAAGGCTCCAGAATCATCAACTGGTGTCCTGTATGTCAGACTTCTATTTCTGATGCAGAGGTTGAGCATGAGGATCAGGACGGATTTTTCTGGCACATCAACTACCCGATCGTTGGGGAAGAAGGCCGTTTCGTGGAAATCGCCACAACCCGTCCGGAGACACTTCTTGGAGATACTGCAGTTGCAGTAAATCCGGAGGATGAGCGTTATAAAGATATTGTCGGAAAGATGCTGAAGCTTCCTCTGACAGACAGAGAAATCCCGGTAATCGCTGACGAATACGTAGATAAAGAATTTGGTACAGGCTGCGTAAAAATCACACCTGCCCATGACCCCAACGACTTCGAGGTAGGACGCCGTCATAACCTTCCGGAAATCAACATTATGAACGATGATGCTACCATTAACAGCCTTGGCGGTAAATATGCAGGTATGGACCGCTACGAAGCCCGTAAGGCAATGGTGAAAGATCTGGAAGACCTTGGTCTTCTTGTAAAGGTAGTTCCTCATAACCACAGCGTAGGAACTCACGACCGCTGCCATGCAACTGTAGAGCCGATGATCAAACCTCAGTGGTTTGTAAAAATGGACGAAATGGCAAAGGCTGCCATCAAGACTCTGGAGGATGGAGATCTGGAATTCGTTCCGGCCCGTTTTGACAAAACATACCTTCACTGGCTGGAAAATATCCGCGACTGGTGTATTTCCAGACAGCTCTGGTGGGGACACCGCATTCCGGCTTACTACTGCGACGAGTGCGGCGAAGTAGTTGTTGCCCGTGAAATGCCGGAGAAATGTCCGAAGTGCGGATGCACTCATCTTCATCAGGATGAGGATACTCTGGACACCTGGTTCAGTTCCGCTCTGTGGCCGTTCTCTACTTTAGGATGGCCGGAAAAAACACCGGAGCTGGAATATTTCTATCCCACAGACGTTCTGGTAACAGGCTACGACATTATTTTCTTCTGGGTTATCCGTATGGTATTCTCTGCACTGGAGCAGACTGGCAAGTCTCCGTTCCACCATGTGCTGATTCACGGTCTTGTGCGTGACTCTCAGGGACGTAAGATGAGTAAATCCCTCGGAAACGGTATCGACCCTCTTGAAGTAATCGACAAATACGGCGCAGACGCCCTCCGTCTGACTCTGATGACAGGAAATGCGCCGGGAAACGATATGCGTTTCTACTGGGAAAGAGTAGAATCCAGCCGTAACTTTGCAAATAAGATCTGGAATGCTTCCCGTTTCATTATGATGAATCTGGAAGGAAAGACTGTGACAGAGCCTGAGGACTTAAACGCTCTGTGCGCAGAAGATAAGTGGATTCTTTCTCACTTAAATACGGTCATTCGTGAAGTAACCGAAAATATGGAAAAATATGAGCTTGGTATTGCAGTACAGAAGGTATTCGACTTCCTGTGGGATGAGCTTTGCGACTGGTATATCGAGATTGCCAAGGTTCGTCTCTGGAAAGCAGAGGAAGACCCGAAGGCTGCAAACGATGCGCTGTGGACACTGCGTACAGCTCTGACAGAGGGATTAAAGCTTCTTCATCCGTATATGCCGTTTATCACAGAGGAAATCTTCTGTACCCTTCTTCCGGAAGAGGAGTCTATTATGATTTCTCCATGGCCGGAATACAAAGAGGAGCGTAATTTCCCTGAGGCAGAGGCTGCCATCGAGAGCTTCAAGGAAGTGGTAAGAGGAATCCGAAACACAAGAACAGAGATGAACGTTCCTCAGAACCGCAAGACCAGCCTTTACATCGTAGGAAAAGATGCCGATGTCTGCGCAATGTACGAGGAGAGCAAGAAATCCTTCGTAAACCTTGCGTTTGCAAAGGAAATCCACACACAGACAGACAAGAGCGGAAT
The DNA here is from genome assembly GCA_019416265.1 of Clostridiales bacterium. Classification (GTDB taxonomy): domain Bacteria; phylum Bacillota; class Clostridia; order Lachnospirales; family Lachnospiraceae; genus Blautia_A. Next base: position 5,535 of record DXXQ01000074.1, read on the forward strand.
CAGTGAGGATGCAGTTTCCATCGTTGTTTCCAATGCGGTTGTATATCTTCCTCTGGAAGACCTCATCGACAGAGAAAAGGAGATGGAGCGTCTGACAAAAGAGACAGAGCGTCTGGGCAAGGAAATCGCCCGCTGCGAGGGTATGCTGAATAATCCGAATTTCGTAAACAAAGCGCCTGCTGCCAAGGTTGACGCTGAGAAGGATAAGCTTGCGAAATATAAAGAAATGCTTGAAAAGGTAAACGTACAGTTGGAGCAGCTGAAATAATAAAGGAGTGTTTTGATGAAGTGGTACAAGGTTTTTAATAAAATTTCCCTGATTCTGCACGCGCTTTGCAGTCTTGCCGGATATTTCATCATTGAGGCGATCTGCCGCCATTCTTTCACGGAAGCATGGACTTATATGACCGGAAGACCGCTGGTATTTTTGTACAATGCCGCATTTATTTTCACGACTTCACTGCTTGTGTATCTGTTCAGAAGAAGATGCTTTTTCCGTGTACTGATCAGTATCTTCTGGCTGACACTGGGAATCATTAACGGCGTACTGCTGATGACCCGCGTCACTCCTTTTACAGGACCTGATCTTCACATGATCACAGATGCTCTGAAGATTGCCAATAAATATCTGCCGTTTACAGGTGTTGTAGTAGTCTGTATTTTGTTTGCGATTCTGGTCCTGCTGCTTGTGATGTTATTTATCAAGGGACCGAAATATCAGGGACCGCTGAAATATAAATATAACATTCCCCTTGTGCTTGCAGGTGCTCTCCTCTTTGCAGGAAGCACCAAGCTTGCGCTGGAGAAACGAGTGCTGTCCAACTATTTCGGAAATATAGCTTTCGCCTACGAGGACTATGGATATCCATACTGTCTGGCGACGACTATTTTTAACACGGGAATCAGTTGTCCGAGAGATTATTCTGAAAGCGAGATTGCAAGGATCGAGCGTACAGAACGTAATCTGCCGAAGACAAAAGAGGGGGATTATCCAAATATTATATTCCTGCAGCTTGAAACCTTCTTTGACCCTACCCTGGTAGAGTGGCTGAAGTTTTCGGAGGATCCCATTCCCACGTTCCGTAAGCTGATGGAGGAATATTCTTCCGGATATTATAAGGTGCCTGCAGTAGGCGCAGGTACTGCAAATACGGAATTTGAAAGTATCACGGGAATGAGTCTTCACTATTTCGGGCCGGGAGAATATCCTTATAAGAGTATCCTCAAGGAGACGACCTGTGAGAGTGCGCCCTATGTTCTTAAGAACTTGGGATACAGCACCCATGCCATACATAACAACGAGGCGAACTTCTATGGAAGAAGGACGATTTTCCCAAATCTCGGATTTGATTCCTTCACCTCTGAGGAGTATATGGCAGAGGAGGATCAGAAGACGCCGCTGGGATGGGTACAGGATAAAATTCTTACAGACGAGATTCTGAAAGCCATGGAAGCCACAGAGGAACCGGATTATGTTTACACGATCTCTGTTCAGGGCCATGGCGCATATCCGGAGGAGCCGATCCTTGATGATCCGGCTGTTAAGGTTTCCGGAGCGCCCACAACAGAGAAGAATTATCAGTGGGAATATTATGTGAATCAGCTCAGGGAAATGGACAATTTCGTCAAAGAACTGACAGAGGAGCTTTCCGATTATCCGGAGGATGTGGTTCTTGTTATGTACGGAGACCACCTTCCCACACTGGATCTGACAGTGGATGATGTGAAAAATAAGTACCTGTTCCAGACCAGCTATGTCATCTGGGACAACTTCGGACTTCCGAAGAAGGACGAAAACCTTGCGGCTTATCAGATGGCGGCAGAGGTTATGGACAGAGTGGGCATTCATGACGGTACGATTTTCCGTTATCATCAGGCGAGAAGAAATACGAAGAACTACCAGGTGGATCTGGAAACCCTTCAGTACGATCTTCTCTATGGCGAGAAATACGCATATAATAAAGAAAATCCCTTCAAGAGAACGAAGATGCGGATGGGAATTTACGATACCACCCTGGATTCTCTCCAGCTGGTATCCTCGGCGAATTTCACTTATTATATCGGAGGAACGAATTTCACGCCGTCCAGTGAGGTGCAGATTAACGGGGAATGGTATGACACTATTTATGTGAATCCCACAACACTGATCATTACCGGACAGGAGCTTGACGACTTTGACCGTCTTGCTGTGATCCAGCGAAGCAACAGTTCCACAAGGAAGGCCTTGAGCAAGAGCTATGACCGTTCCTGCTATGCCCTTTATTCCCAGAATAAATGGAAATTGCCGGAAAAATAGATTTTTTTACGGAAATTAAAAAAAATAAAAGTTCCTGTCGTATAAAATATTACGATTAGGACTGGACATCTTCCACCACTATTATATAATGGTTAGTGTGACAGGAGGGAGAGGCTGAAAGAAACTCCCGATTGCCGCCAAAATACATTAGATAAAGTGGTGGAATTTTTTTATGAATTACGAAGAAGCAGTTGCTTATATTGATGAGACTCCGAAGTTTACGAAGAAAAATTCTCTGGAGCATACGAAGGAATGTTTACGAAGACTGGGAAATCCTCAGGATAAATTCCGGGTGATCCACGTTGCGGGAACCAATGGAAAGGGAAGTACCTGTGCGTTTATTACTTCCATTCTGAGAGAAGCGGGATATTCCTGCGGACTTTTTACATCCCCTCATCTGGTGGAAATCAATGAGAGATTTCAGATCAATGAGGTAAATATTGACAATGACGCTTTCCTCAGGGCTTTCCATAAGGTGAAGGCGCTGGCTGACGAGCTTGTGGCAGAGGGAAGCTATCATCCCACTTATTTCGAGATGCTTTTCCTTATGGGGATGCTGATCTTTGCTGAGGCCGGTGTGGACTATGTGACTCTGGAAACAGGACTTGGGGGAAGACTGGATGCTACCACCTCCATTGAGAATCCCATGATCTGTGTGATCACATCCATCAGTCTTGACCATATGCAGTATCTCGGAAATACTGTCCGTGAGATCGCCGGTGAGAAAGCGGGAATTCTGGTTCCGGGAGTTCCGGTTATCTATGACGGAAATGACACGGAGGCAGCAGAGGTGATCCGTGCAAAGGCGAAGGAGCTTGGCTGTCCGGCTTATGAGGTGAAGAGGGAGAATGGGGAGATCATCAGAAATACCCAGTCAGGCATTGATTTCTCTCTGAAAAATGCGTATTATGGTGATACGGTATTTACCATTCCTTTTATCGCCGGATATCAGGTGATGAACGCAGCTCTTGCTCTTACCTCCGTGGAGATCCTGAAAAATATGGGACTTGAGATTTCCATGGAACAGATTCAGGAGGGAATGAAGAAAACACGCTGGCAGGGCCGGATGGAGACGGTTCTTCCGGGGGTGATCGTGGACGGCGCCCACAATGAAGACGGCGTGGAGAAGTTTGTGGAGACTGCAGAGCATTTCCAGAAGGAATATCCTCTGACGCTTCTTTTTTCCGCAGTGGAGGATAAGGATTTCACAGATATGATCCACACGATCTGCAGCAGGATCAGATTCCGTCATGTGATCGTGACAGAGGTGGGCGGTTACCGCGGCGTACCGGCAGAGGAGTTTGCTGCTCTTTTTGAAAAAATGGGCTGTGAGAGCGTGGAGGCTGTGTCAAATGTCATGGAGGCTTTCCCGAGAGCCCTTGCAGCCAAGGGACCGGACGGAATGCTGTTCTGTGCAGGTTCTCTGTACCTTGTTGGTGAGATCAAAGATATCATCAGGAGGATGAAGAAATGATTGATTACGAAGAGGAACTTAAGAAGTTTGAGCCGTGTCTGGATGTGACGGATGCGGAGGGGGCCATTTACGACCATGAGCTGACGGATATTCTGGATATCCTCCAGGAAATCCTTCGCGAGGCAAAAAACGGCAAACGGATGAAATAAGGAGAAATACATGAATTGTATGAATTGCGGCGCCTATCTGACAGATATGGATCTGGATTACTGTACCCACTGCGGCTGTAATGTGCTGGTTCAGAAAAAGGTGGACTACCTTTCCAAGTATTATTACAACCAGGGACTTGAGAAAGCCAGTATCCGTGATCTTTCAGGGGCGATCAACTGTCTGAAGCAGAGTCTGACGTATAATAAGGGCAATATTCAGGCAAGGAATCTCCTGGGACTTGTTTATTTCGAGACAGGAGAGGTGGTTGCCGCTTTAAGCGAATGGGTTATCAGTAAGAATCTCCAGCCGGCAAGGAATCTGGCCTCGGAGTATATTGACAAGCTGCAGGCGAATCCCAACAAGCTTGAGGCGATCAACGAGACGATCAGGAAGTACAACGATGCCCTGTCTCTGTGCAGGGAGGGGCATGAGGATATGGCGGCCATCCGCCTGAAAAAGATTCTCACACAGAATTCCAAGCTTATTAAGGGCTACCATCTTCTGGCCCTGATCCAGATCAAGAATGAGGAATGGAATAAGGCGAGGAGAACTCTGCGCAAGGCTGCGAAGATTGATAAGACGAATACAACGACTCTGCGATTTCTGCGAGAGGTGGATGAGCAGACGGGGGTCACCACGAAGCTGGATCATAAGGGAAAGAGCTTTTTTAAAGGGGCTCAGACAATAGAGGACAGAGAGGACAGCCTCTTCGGAGAGCAGTCCATCCAGCCCCCTGTCTACAAAACAAGGGGAAGAGCATCGCTGTTTTTTACGCTGATGACCGGCTTTGCGGCAGGGGCTCTGGCTTTTTGGCTTCTGGTGGTTCCGGCGATTAGACAGGGAATCTACAGGGAAGCGAATAAACAGATCGTCAAATACAGCGAATCCCTGGCGAGTCAGGGCGTGGAGCTTTCCAAGGCGCAGAACCTGGCACAGGAGTCAGGTGACACCATGGAGGCGGCTGCGAAGCAGCTGGAAGAAGAAAAGAAAAAGGCTGCCAGCTATGAGGCCCTGATGGCTTCTTATTCCGCAATGCTCCAGGAGAACTGGGACGAGGCTGCGCTGAAGATCCAGCAGGTTTATGTGGATAAGCTTTCGGACGATGTGATGGGGATTTACAATACGATCTGCAGCAATACGGGCGTGAGCGGAATTGAAAGCAGCGAGGAGGACGATGAAGCCGGAGACGGGGAGAAGGAAGATACATCCGGTTCTCCGGAGGAGGGCTCCTCAGACGGCAGTCCGGAAGAAAGCGGTTATTCGGACAATAGCTATTCGGGAGACAGCTATTCGGGAGACAGTTATTCGGGAGACAGCTACTCCGGAGACGGCTACTCCGGTGACAGCTACTCGGGAGACAATTACTCGGGCGACGGCTATTCCGGCGACGGCTATTCGGGAGACAGCTATTCGGGAGATGGTTATTCCGGTGCGGGATATTGAGTGACTGTGAAAACGGTGAACGCAGAAGAGGAAAGAAGTTCGCTGTTTCCGAATAAATTTATAGAACACCAACAGAGAAACCTCCGAAAAGGGGATGCACGAAAAGATGCGTGCATCTCCTTTTTTTTCGGAGCCCGTTATGGAGGAAAGCTGCTTTGCAGCGTGATTTTTGCAGTGAGAACGCGGAAGCGTTCCCAAATGGTAAAGGGGGACTGGACATGGATGAGATGCTGATGGTAAAGGGAAGCTGTCTGACGATTTTTTTGCCCGGGGAGGTGGATCACCCGGTATCGGATGCAATACGCAGGGAATCGGACAGGATTATGGAAAGAACCTATATAAAAAAGATTGTGTTTGACTTCGGGAGGACACAGTTTATGGACAGCTCCGGGATCGGCCTGATCATGGGGCGGTACAGGGCGCTGGGAATGAGAAGTAATTCTCTGAGCGCCGTTCATGTGAGCAGCAGGATGGAGAAGCTTCTGCATCTGTCCGGCGTTCATAAATATGTGGAAATCTGTGGAGAATCAGAAAATCTTGAGAATAGAGGGGGAGAATAAGATGGAAAATACCAATGAAATGAGGCTTGTTTTTGAGAGCCGGCCGGTAAATGAGGGGCTGGCAAGAATCGCTGTGGCTGCGTTTTGTACTCAGCTGAATCCAACGCTGGAGGAGGTTGCGGATTTAAAGACAGCGGTATCCGAGGCGGTCACCAATTGTATCATTCACGGCTATGAGGGAGAGATCAGAGAGATCGAGGTAAAATGCCGGCTCAGTGGGAAGGAATTGTTCGTGGATGTAACGGACAGCGGGAAAGGAATCGCAGATATCAAAAAAGCCATGGAGCCATTATTTACCACTAAGCCGGACAAGGAGAGATCCGGTATGGGATTTACGTTTATGGAAGCCTTTATGGATGAGCTGTCTGTGGAATCCCGTGTGGGAGCCGGGACCACTGTGCATATGAAAAAGACCATAGGGAGGTAGGAATGGAACATACTCTTGCCCTGATCGGGCGTTCGCACCAGGGGGATAAAGAGGCAAGAGATACATTGTTCGAGGAAAATACAGGATTGATCTACAGTGTGGCAAAGAGATTTCTGGGGCGGGGCGTGGAGATGGAGGATCTGTTTCAGATCGGGAGTATCGGACTTCTCAAGGCAGTGGATAATTTTGACTTGAGCTTTGATGTGCGGTTTTCCACGTATGCCGTGCCAATGATCGCGGGGGAGATCAAGAGGTATCTGCGGGATGACGGTATACTTAAGGTGAGCCGCTCTCTGAAGGAAAACTGTGTGAGGATCTTCCGGATCAGGGAAGAACTGGAACAGAGACTGGACAGGGAGCCTGCCATGGAGGAGCTTGCAAAGGCCTGCGGGATGACCATGGAGGAGCTGGTTCTGGCCATGGAATCCGGAGCTGAGGTGGAATCGCTTCACAAGACGATTTACCAGGGAGAAGGGAACGAGATTTCTCTGATGGATAAGCTTCCGGAGAAGGTAAATGGTCAGGAGGCTCTTCTTGACAGGATCCTTCTGGAAGAGATTCTGGGGAGTCTGGATGCAAGGGAACGCAGACTGATCTATCTGCGTTATTTTCAGGAAAAGACCCAGACGGAGATCGCCGGGGAGCTGGGAATCTCCCAGGTACAGGTATCCCGTCTGGAAAAAAGAATTCTTAAGAGCTTAAGAGGCAAAATATAGAAAAGCTGTTTTTGGCAGAACAGAAGGCGGGGATGCTTTTTTTAACTCCTTTTGGGAGGATCAGCGGCCGGTCTGGTCTTCCGGAACAGGGGCTTCGAGGATGGTGGTGTTGACATCATCCTCATAGGCCCGCATCTGCACCTGCATGGGACTGGGGTCTGAGGTGAGCTTCCAGTGCCCGAAATGATTAAAGAAGAATAAAACCCCAAGACCTACGCCCACAGAATAGGCGATCTCCAGAATGGTAAAGCCGGAGGAGGCAGTTCCCGTAACCTGGCTGTAGATTCTGGAAAAAAGATTTTCCAGATCTACATCGTTGTTAAAGGTCATGATGGAAAAGGCGGCTCCGAAAAAAGAAGCCAGCCCCACGAAAAAAACCTTGCACCATTCCCAGAGTCTGGAGGAGGGGCCGGGGGCGGTATAGGTGATGATGAATTTCGGCTCCCCGATGGTATTGATCTCAAGCTCCGGCTCCTGTTTCTGGATCAGGGTCACCAGATCCATGGCGGACATGACGTAACGGCCGGGCTTTTTTTTATCCAGGTTTATGACAGGCATGACGCGGAGCTTATTGAGGATCTTGCCGTTGTTACAGGAAAGCCTGGCAATGTCCTGCAGATAGATATGATGATGGCTGACCTGGATATTCTGGTCAAGCTGTAAATGAAGCATATCGCTCATAAGATCACTCCTTCATTTTGGGTTTGAAAATCCAGCTTGCGAGGTAGGAAAAAATAAGGGCTGCGGAAATTCCCACTGCAGAGGAGGTAAAGCCGCCCATGAAAAGCCCCATCAGGCCGTTCTGGTCTACGGCTTTTTTTACTCCTTTCCAGAGCACATTTCCGAATCCCAGAAGGGGAACGCTGGCTCCGGCTCCTGCGAAATCCTGAAAGGGCTGGTAAATTCCAAGGGCGCCCAGAAGGGCTCCGCTGCATACCAGCAGAACCATGACCCTTCCGGGCATCAGTTTTGTTTTATCAAGAAGAATCTGAACAAGGGCGCAGATCAGCCCTCCTGTCCAGAACGCGTTGAAATATTCCATGTTCACACCTCCGTCTGTTCGATGACTACTGCATGTGCGATTCCGGGCACGGAATCTCCCTCGTTAAAGCTTACTTTTGACAAAAGCGCGCCTGTGGGGACAAAGAGCACACGTTTCCATTCGCCGTATAAAATACCGGGAAGGATACGGCCGGCCAGGACGACAGCGGAACAGCCGCAGCCGCTTCCCCCTGCATGGGTGTCCTGGCTGTCTGCATCGAAAATAAGGATTCCGCAGTCCCGGTGCTGCTTTTCAATGTGGATATTTTTGTCGGAAAGAAGATCGAAAAGGATTTTCTGCCCTACATAACCGAGGTCGCCGGTGAAGATGGCGTCGTAATCGGAGGGAGTTCTGCCGAAGTCGCACAGATGCCGGTAAATGGTATCACAGGCAGCGGGGGCCATGCAGCCGCCCATGTTGAGAGAGTCCTTCAGCCCGTAGTCCACCAGCCGTCCTGTTGTGATGCCGGTAATGGCGGCGCAGTGGTTTCCGTTTCTGAGAGGCATGGGAGCAGCAGCGTCGGCTTTGGGAGGATTTTTGCTCAGGATGCACGAGGCGCTTCCTGTGACAGTCCACGAGGCGGACAGGGGACGCTGGTTTCCGTATCCCAGAGGAAAGCGGAACTCTTTTTCCGCGCTGGCGAAATGGCTGGAGGTTGCGCAAAGGGTATGCTCTGCATAGCCCCCTGCCACTGCCATGGCTCCCAGGGACAGGGCTTCGCCCATGGTGGAGCAGGCGCCGTAGAGACCGTAAAATGGAATCTCCAATCCTGCGATTCCGAAGGAGGAGGCAATGGTCTGGGCAAGAAGATCTCCGGCGAATACCATGCGGATTTCCTTTGGAGTAAGTCCGGCCTTTCCTATGGCCATCTGAGCCGCTTCCTTCTGCATGGCGCTTTCTGCAGCTTCCCAGGTGCTGCAGCCGAACATGGGATCATCGCAGACTGCGTCGAAGCAGTCCTTGAGGGGGCCCTGTCCTTCTTTCGGGCCTGTGATGGAGGCGCAGCTTCTGAAAAAAACAGGAGCCTTCAATTGGATACTTGCTTTGCCTTTGGTATATAGATCTGTCATGAGAACACCCCCGTCAGCTTGAGAAGGTAGTAAAGAAGGCCGAGAATCCAGGAACTGAGGATCCCATAGAGGATCACAGGGCCTGCAATGGTAAAAATCTTGCAGCCGATTCCGAATATCTGTCCTTCTGCTTTAAATTCAATGGCCGGGGCAGCTACGGAATTGGCGAAGCCTGTAATGGGAACAAGGCTTCCGGCGCCTCCGAATTTTCCGATTTTGGGATAAAGATTCAAGCCTGTGAGGAGTACGCTTAACAGGATGAGGATGAGGGAACACCAGGAGCCGGAGGTTTCCTTGTCAAGTCCCATTTTCCCGGCGTAGTTGAGGATGAATTGTCCCACAAGACAGATAAGCCCTCCGGTCAGAAATGCTTTCGCCATATTGAGGAAAAGATTATGGGTGGGAGTCACTTCTTTTACATATTTTTCGTATTTTTTTTGCTGCTCTTTTTTTATCATAAGATACTTCCTTTCCTGCTTTTTGTTAGTTTGTGAAAAAAACAGAGAAATATGCTGATTATTTTGACTTTTTTAAGGGCTTTGTTTATAATAGAACTAAGAGATTATAACGAAAATGATATATACCGGACAGAAAAATATAAAAAACGAAAGAAAAGAGGGCTTGTTTATGAAAGAGTTTTTTGCAGGACGTAAGGTCAGCCTGCTCACAGACGGGGAGCAGACCGGCGGGATCGGTATCTGGCATATGGATCTGGAAGAAAAAGAGATCAGACATATGACAGGAAAGCTGGATGAAGGAGCGGTGTTCCTGTGGATGGAACAGGGGACGCTGACATGCCAGGTAAACCAGGACAGAGTGGAGATAGAGGAAGGAGAGGGCCTTTTTATAAACAGCAGGAACCCATACCGCCTGGTGCAGTGTAAAGGAAGCAGAGCCGGGCTTTACGTCGTGATCCTTGAAAGAGAATATGTAGAGGCAGATCAGGTGATCGCACAGAAATATACGTCCCCGGTTCTGGAGGATGAGAAGCTTTTTTTCCTGAAGCTTGACAGGGGACATGCAGTCACAGAGGTTCTGGAGAAGCTGGGAGAAGCGGCAGAAAAGAAGGAGGACGGCTTTGAGCTGGAGCTTAGATGCCTTGCCTTTGAGCTGTGGAGACAGCTTTACAGAGAAGCGAAGGAATACACGCCTTCCGTGAAAAAAGCAGACATCAGGGAAAAGGTAAAGCTTAGCCATATGCTGGAATTTATCCATACCCACTATAAAGAAAAAATAACTCTGGCAGAGCTGGCCGAAAATGCAGGAATCAGTACAGGAGAGTACTGCCGCTTCTTTAAGAAAAAGATGGACAGAACTCCTTTTGAGTATCTTCAGGCTTACCGGATCGAGCAGAGCCTTCCGGAGATTCTGGAAAAGGCAGATACCATTTCAAATATTGCGCTGCGCCACGGTTTTACGGGCTCAAGCTATTTCACCGAAACCTTCAAAAAAGAAATGGGCTGTGCGCCGGGGGATTACCGCAAATGGTACAGAGGAGAACTCGGGCAGTGTCCTCTCAAGGGGGCACAGGAGCCGCAGAAGGCTCCGGAACCGGTCAGAAAGGTGGAAAAGCCGGTTTCCCTGCGTCAGAGTTCCATGCCTGCGCATCTGCTGTAGGAGAGCTCAGGGCATCCAGTGCCTGAAATAATAGAGGAGGGAGCCCAGGGCTTTTCCGGCGGCAATACACAGAATGAGGAAGGGAATTCCCAAGGTGAGGCGGATCCTCCTTGCAAGAATAGGGAAGATGTCCGCCATTTCTGCCAGGGCCAGGATCCATCCTCCAAGGAAGATTCCGGAGAACAGCCCGTAGAGAAGGAGAAAGGGTTTTCCCAGGGGGAGACTCCAGTGAAACATCAGGAAGCAGTTCCCGAAGACGGTTCCCAGCAGGGTGAAGTCTTCGTACAGCATGATGTGAGAGGCGGTGCGGGTGATTCCGGCGTAGCGGGGGACAATGGAAAGGCCGATGAGAAGGCCCACAATGCCTCCGGCAACGATGGCGCCGGCTGAAAAACCAAGAAATCCGAGAAAAAGCTGCTGCCACATGATGGGGTTCCTCCTTTTTGGATCGTCTGCCTGTAAAGGCGATTTTACTTTACAGTGTGCGGAAAATATAAATTTTTATGCACAATTATAAACAATTCATGAAGAACTGTACTTTTAGGGTGAGGCATAGTATAATAGAAATCATTGAGAAAACCGTTGAAGAACGGGATCTTTCGGGAGGAATATATATGCCGAATGCATTTTCACGTATGGAAATTCTGATTGGTGAAGCCGGGATGCAGCGCCTGTGTAAAGCGCGTATTGCAGTTTTTGGACTTGGAGGAGTCGGTTCTTATGTAGTGGAGGCCCTTGCCAGATGCGGAGTGGCGAGCCTTACCCTTGTGGATAACGACACAGTTTCCGATACGAACATCAACAGGCAGCTTTTTGCCCTGCGCTCTACAGTGGGAAGAAGTAAGGTTGAGATTGCCAAGGAGAGGATCCGGGATATAGACGAAGGGATTCTTGTACATACCTATGAAACCTTTTACAATGAAGAGACTGCCGGAATGTTCGACTTTCATTCTTACGATTATGTGGTAGATGCCATTGACACAGTGACTTCCAAGCTCTTGCTTATTGAGAAGGCGAAGGCTGCGAATACTCCGGTGATTTCCTGTATGGGAACAGGGAACAAGCTGAATCCGTCCAAGTTTGAGATCACGGATATTTCCAAGACCAGCGTATGTCCGCTGGCAAAGGTGATGAGAACAGAGCTTCGCAAGCGCGGGATCAAAAAGGTTAAGGTGCTTTATTCGAAAGAAAAGCCCATCAAGCCTGCGGATAACGGAGAACGGAAGGGAACGGCGGACAGGCCGGTACCGGGAAGTATTTCTTTTGTCCCCAGTGTGGCAGGACTTCTCATTGCAGGAGAGGTCATCAATGATCTGCTTGGAGATACGAAGAAGGCGAAAGAGCTGAGAATCGGATAAAAGACCGGGAAATTATAAACAGAAAGATTGAGGAAATAAATTTGAATCAGGAAATAAAACAGAAATTTTGCAGTCTGCTGGGAGAGGAGAAGGTACTGATCGATGAGCCCATGAGCCGTCATACCACCTTCAGAATCGGCGGTCCCGCGGATTATTTTTTACTGCCGTCCTGCAGCAGAGAGGTACAGGGAATCCTTGCCATCTGTAAAGAGGAAGGGCTGCCCTATTTCATTCTCGGAAACGGAAGCAATCTGCTGGTAAGCGATGCAGGCTATCGTGGTGTGATCATTCACCTTTACCGCAATTTCAACGAGATCAGGGTAGAGGGAACGGAGATCCGCGCCTGTGCGGGAGCCTTGCTTTCCGGTATTGCGGCAGCTGCCAGAAATGCGTCCCTTACCGGCTTTGAATTTGCCGGAGGAATTCCGGGAACTATAGGAGGCGCTGTGATGATGAACGCAGGCGCCTACGGCGGAGAGATGAAGCATGTGATAAAAGAGGCGACAGTTCTTACCAGAGAGGGAGAGATCCTTGTTCTTCCGGTGGAGGAGCTTGCCTTCGGTTATCGGACAAGCGTGGTGAAAACTGCAGGATATGTGGTGCTGGAAGCGCTGATCCATTTGGAAAAGGGAGAGCAGCAGGCAATCTCAGAGAGGATGAAGGAGCTTACAGACCAGCGTACCAGCAAACAGCCGCTGGAATATCCAAGTGCAGGAAGTACCTTTAAACGCCCGGAGGGGTATTTTGCAGGCAAGCTGATCATGGATGCAGGACTTCGGGGCTACCGTGTAGGAGGAGCCCAGGTATCGGAGAAGCACTGCGGTTTTGTGATCAACGCAGGGGGCGCCACTGCAGCAGATGTGGTGCAGCTTATGTCTGATGTAAAAGAGAAGGTCAAGGCCGAGTTTGGCGTTTCCCTGGAACCTGAGGTGCGCTTCCTGGGGTTCTGACAGGTCAGTCAGAGGGCGGAGACTGTTAAATAAATTACAGGAGAAAAACGATGCGGTTTGTAATAGTAACAGGAGTTTCAGGAGCCGGAAAAACGGCAGCGTTAAAAATGCTGGAGGACGCCAGATATTTTTGTGTGGATAATCTGCCGATTCCTCTGATCGAGAAATTTGTAGCTCTTATGAATGATTCCACAGGAGAGGATGTGCAGAATGCAGCCCTTGGAATCGATGCAAGAAGCGGAGATGCTCTGGACGAGCTGGAGATCGTTCTCGACAGAATGAAGGATTCGGGATATGAATTCGAGATTCTTTTCCTGGATGCAGATGACAGGACTCTGGTGAAAAGATATAAAGAGACAAGAAGGCTTCATCCTCTTGCCGCGGAAGGAAGAGTTGACGAGGGAATCCGCCTGGAGAGGGAAAAAATGCGGTTCCTCAAGGAGAGGGCGGATTATATCATAGATACCAGCCATCTTCTCACAAGGGAGCTGAAACAGGAGCTGGAGAAGATTTTTGTGAAAAATCAGGAGTTCCACAATATCATGGTTTCGGTTCTGTCTTTTGGATTTAAGTACGGGATCCCTGCAGATGCGGATCTTGTTTTTGATGTGAGATTTCTTCCGAATCCTTATTATCTGGACGAACTGCGGCCGAAAACAGGAATGGATGACAGTGTTTATCATTATGTTATGGACTGCAGCGCTGCCAGGAAATTCGCGTCTATGCTGGAAGAGATGGTGACCTTCCTCATCCCCAATTACATAAAGGAAGGGAAGACGAATCTGGTGATCGCCATCGGCTGTACAGGCGGGAAGCACAGGTCTGTGACCATTGCCCGCGAACTTTACAGCAGGATTTCCTGTAACAGCCAGTACGGAATCCGTCTGGAGCACAGAGATATAGAGAAGGACAGAGCGGCTGCCAGTGTGCGCAGATGAAGCCCTGAGGGGCATCTGCCGCCGGAACAGGGCGGAGCCTGATGAAAAATAAGAAAGTTGAGGTTGGGAAATGTCTTTTTCGGGGATGGTGAAAGAGGAACTTTCCAAACAGATCAGTCCGGCACGACACTGCCGCATCGCAGAGTTGGCCGCACTTTTGTGCGCTTGCGGAAGACTCGAGGGAGCTTTTGGCGAAAAAAAGCTGAAAGTACAGACAGAAAACGAGGCAGTTGTAAGAAAGTGCTTTACATTATTGCAAAAAACATTTAATATAAGGACAGAGATGCAAATACGCGAGAGCAGTCATATGAAGCGGATCAGAGTTTTCGTCCTGGAGCTGACAGATCAGGAACAGGTTCGTGATGTACTTCAGGGAACGAAGCTTACTGTAGATGAAGATGCCGGAGGAACGCTTACTTTGGATAATCTTCTTGTGATCCAGCAGAACTGCTGTAAGCGCGCATTCATCAGAGGCGCTTTTCTCTCATCCGGCTCCATCAGTGATCCGGAGAAGGGCTATCATTTTGAGATTGTATGCCCCGAGGAGGGGAGAGCGAAGCAGCTACAGACAATTACACGCAGTTTTGATATTGATGCAAAGATCGTTCAGCGCAAGAAATCATATGTGGTCTATGTGAAGGAGGGCGCTCAGATTGTTGATATGCTGGCAGTCATGGAAGCGAACGTTGCATTGATGAACCTGGAGAATATCCGGATCCTGAAAGAAATGCGTAATTCAGTGAACCGGAAAGTGAACTGTGAAACTGCGAATATCAATAAAACGGTAAATGCCGCTGTAAAGCAGATGGAAGATATTAAACTCATTCAGAAATACATAGGTTTTGAGCAATTGAATGAGGGTCTTGCCCAGCTTGCCCAGCTGCGGCTGCAGTATCCAGAGGCAACACTCAAAGAATTAGGAATGATGTTGAACCCGCAGGTTGGTAAATCTGGAGTCAACCACCGTTTGAGGAAACTGAGCGTAATGGCAGAAGAATTGCGGGAGAAACAAGGAGGAGAATTATTATGATCAAAAAACCAATCACCATTAATTTAGCAACCGGACTGGAAGCGCGTCCTGTGGCGCAGTTGGTACAGGTGGCAAGTCAGTTTGACAGTGAGATTTATGTCGAGATTGGAAAAAAGAGAGTTAATGCAAAAAGCATCATGGGCATGATGACACTGGGACTGGATGCAGGAGAGGAAATCACCCTTTCCGCAAATGGTGAAGATGAAGAAGCAGCTATGAACAGCATTGAGAACTACTTAAGTAATCAATAATGATCCATATTTAAGTTTGGGGTAATAAAAATAACAGCAGCCGGAAAGGAAGACCGCTTTCCGGCTGCTTTATTTTTACTTATAAGACCCTGACAGGGATTTTTTTCGGCTGAATAGCATGGGGTAAAGAATGACAGCCCAGGCTACAACGAGAAAGTAACGGATAAAAGAGGCCGGGAGAGAGGTTCCCAGAATCGGTTTTAATCCGGTCTGTAACGCGAGGGTGACTGCCAGTCCTGCAGCGAAACGGAGAAGTTTTTCCCTGAGAGAATCCGGAGCCTGAAAATTCAGATATGTTTTTTCTATATAATAGCCAATGGAAAAAGCCATACCTGCGCCTGCAGCCTTTACACAGTCTGAAGCGTATTTCAGTTCAATGATACCTCTCTTATAGAGAAACAGGGTATAAATCACCAGGAGGGCACATACAAGAGCCATACAGACGGAGGTGATCTTTTCTTTTCCGTTGAGAAGTTCTTTCCTATATAATAGGTAATAACTCAGATAAGTACACAGGATGGAAACCCCGAAGGATACAAGAACGTCCTGGGGAGTATGACAGCCAAGATACATTCTGGAAAAACCTATCAGAAAGATCATACATCCGCAGAGGATTCTGACGGAAATCTTTCGGGTGAAAAATCCCAGTGTTCCGAACAGGGCGGTGCAGCTCTGTGTATGGCCGCTTGGGAAGGAGTAACCGGTTGCGCCGGGGACTGCCGATTCCACAGGATGAAAACCGGGATCTAAAACCCAGGGACGGGGAACCCGGAAGGTGATTTTAAGCCCCTGGACAAGAAGTCCGGAGGTAAAATAAGAAAAACCGAGGGTGTAAGCAAGCTTTTTGTTTGAGCACCAGTAAAGCCAGCAGATGATCACAATGACAAAGGCTTCCTGAGCCAGATAGGTGACTGCCTGAAAGAATATATCTGCCCATTCCGTGCGATACTGTGCCAGAAATTCCAAAAAATTCATAAAACCTGTCCTTTCCTATAATATAATAACCACATTATAAGTTGACCGAAAGAAAAAAACAAGGTATAATGAACGCATAAGCGACGAGCGCGGCTTCGAGTAATGAAGTTTTGTCTGCTTGCAGACAGAAACTTCAATGCGAGAAGACATGTGAGTGCAACGAATACTGAGGAAACGAAGTTTCCGAAGTGAACGCGTAAGCAACGAACATCGAAAAAGCGAAGCTTTTGAGGTGAGCGCAAGGAGTAGATTATTAAACTAGAATAAGGAGCGTTTAGAATGTCGAAGTTTTTGAAATTTATCGTGCATTTTGTAGTGATATGTACCATAGTTTGTGTACTGGCTCTGGCACTTCCGCCGTTTTTTGGCGTAAAAACACAGATTATGGATAATTCCAGTAAAGAGAGCAACCTGTCTATGGGGTCTGTGACCTATGCGATCCCTGTTAAGGCAGAAGAGATATCTGTGGGAGATTCCCTTCTTGTAGAGGAAGACTCTTCCGCATATAAATATGAAATTACAGCCATTGATCTTGAGAATAAGACACTGACAGTAGTTGATCCCACCGTATCCGGCGCTGAGACAGTGGCAGCGGCAATCAAAGAATATGTTCCCAAAATCGTTCTGACAGTTCCTTTCCTCGGATACCTTCTTGTGGCAACGGAGAGTATTGAGGGACTGATCGTACTTGGACTTGCAGTTCTGTTCCTGATCATCTTATATGTGATCGCGGAGCTTACGAAGAAAGATCCTCAGGATGATTACGATTACGAGGATGACGATCCGGAACCGGGATATGTGAAGAGTAAGAAAGAGCTGAAACGGGAAGAGAAGGCAAAGGCCCGTCTTTATAAAGAAGAAGAGCGCCAGATCAAAAAAGAGGATAAACAGCGTAAGAAAAATAAAAAGAAGATCCGCACAGGCGGTTTTGTAGACGAGATCTACGAAGATGACCTGGAGCCGGAGGAGGAAGAACAGCAGCCTGTTGAAGTACAGACGGCTACCTCGGAAGCACACGAGCTTCTGAAAAAGGAGATCGCGGCAGCTACAGCAGAGGAAGCTCCGGAGCCGAAGCCGGTGAAGAAGGAAGAGCCTGTGACCGGGGATACGATTTTTGTTGCGGATCAGGTTAAGAAGGAACTGGAGAAAAAGGCAGAGCAGCCGGCTGCTGAACCGGAAAGAGAAGAGCCGGTGGAGGCACGTAAGCTTGCTGTTCCCGTTCTTTCCGCAGCACAGCTTGCAGAGGCTGCCAAGCGCCAGGGAGATGCACCTGAGATCGTCAGGGATGAGATTACAAAGGTAACGCTGTTCGATTACTCCGATATCATCGCGGGAAATGAACCGGAAGAAAGATAAGAAGAAATCAGGAGCCGTCCATAAGGGCGGCTCTTTTTGTTTATTGGGAAGTGTTTCCTCATAAAAAGCCCGGGCATGGATACAGAAAAAGGATTTATGACAGAAGAAAATTGTTTTTATAAAAAAACAAAAAAATATTAAAAAAACACTTGCAATTTAAAAAGACTTCGTTTATACTCATATTTGCTGTGACATGATAGCAATGAAGCGCGAGGTTGCCGCCAGAGAGCGGGTTTTCCGTGGAGCGAATGTCAAGTTAGGAAACTGACGACAAGTCACTGTACAAATTCAGAAAGACCATCCAGGGATGGGCGTGTGGGAAGATGTCTTAGGACACACACGGAGATGTGTACAGTCGCCGCTTGTCGTACTGCATAAAGAGTACGAATAGGAGGAGACTTTTTTTATGGCAAATCAGGTAATGAGAATCACATTAAAAGCATATGATCATCAGTTAGTAGATGCATCTGCAGCA
>DXXQ01000075.1 GCA_019416265.1 Clostridiales bacterium
AAAAATATAGTAAAATATTTCAAAAACAGTAAAAAGAAAAAAATAAGACAGGAGGAAGAGAAAAAATCGAAAGATATTACTATTTCCTGATAATATAAAATATTCATAAAGAAGCATTTCAATGATAGAATTTAACCATCAAAAACAAAGGGAGTCTGCAGACAGAAATATTATATGATGCAGACAGGCTGAAAGAAGGAGGAAGAACATGAAAAAAAGAACGATCAGTGTATTATTATCAGGAATGATGCTTACAGCAGCGCTTACAGGATTGGAAAGTACAACAGTGCTTGCAAAAGACAAGAAAGCTGACGATGAAGCGGTAACACTTCAGTGGTGGGGAGGAATTCCGGAGGAACAGGGCCCGCAGGAAGTTGTGGATGCATTTAATGCAGAGCATGATAATGTGCAGGTGGAGTATGTAAGATATACAAATGATGATGCAGGAAATACAAAACTGGATATGAGTCTGATGGCAGGAGGCGATGCAGATATTTTTATTTCTTATAACGACGCACTTCTTCAAAAGAGAATTGAGGCAGGAAATTGTGAACCGCTGTCGGAACTGCTGGAAAAGAACAGCATCAATATGGAAGAAAGTTTCGGAGAAGGAGTTGTCAATTATGAAAGGGATGGCGAGCATTATATGATTCCGACTGTGACGGATAATAAATGTATCCTTTACAATCAGAAAATGTTTGATGATGCAGGTGTTCCTCATCCGACACCGGGCTGGACATATGAAGAATTTATTGATGCTGCAGAGAAGCTGACAAAAGACGGCGTATATGGTTACTATTATCCGGGATGGGATGCAGGACAGCCGGCAACCGAATTTTCCACAGCAGCACTTGGCGGCGACTGGGTGTACAGCGAGGATGGAAGCTCAGTGGAGCTGACAAAACCGGAAATTACAGATTCCTTTGAAAAGTATATGGATCGTGTGGAAAATAAGGTTGAAGTGGATTTTGTAGACAATAAGACACAGAAAATGTCCTCGCAGGATATGCTCCTTCAGGGGAAGGCTGCGATGGTATACGGAAACTGGATTACCAGATATGTGAATGATACGGAAACATATCCTCATGATTTTGTTACAGGCTTTGCTACGATTCCAAAGCTGAGCGCAGATCAGGAGGCGCTTTATACCAGTAGTTATGGTGATTATATGAGCGTGAATGCGAGATCAGAGGACAAAGATGCTGCGATGGAATTTATTCTCTGGTATGTACAGGGCGGAATGGAACCAATGATCCAGAATGCAGGAAAACTTCCAAGCTATACAGGATTTGACAAAGAGGCGGCAACAGACCTTATATTTGGAGAATACAAGGAACTGTATGACCTTGAGGACGCGAAGAATGTTTTTGTGACACCACAGGATATGCTGATCCGAACAAATACAAAAGCCGCAGCCGAGATTAATACGATATTAACTGAGGAATTTGAACTGGCATTTTCAGGCTCCCAGTCAATCGAGGATGCGGTAACAAAATCACAGGAACGTGCGCAGGAGCAGATGGAAGCTGCTGAATAAGCATGGCAGATCACCTTTGGCTATGATCGGAAAGAGCAGCCGGATTATGGCTAAAGGTGATTTTTTGCCCAAAATTGCGGAAATAGAGGTGTAAAATTGAGCGATTCTTATAGAACAAGTAAAAAACGAATGTCAAAGAAAGTAAAAAATGCATTGACCGGGTATTCCTTTATTGCAATTAACGTAATCGGAGTTATCTTTTTCTGGGTGATTCCATTGATTTTCAGCTTTGTACTCAGTATTTCAAAATGGGATATGTCTAAGGGGCTGGCAGGAATAAAAATAACAGGCTTACAGAATTACATTGCCATGTGGAAAGATGAATGGTTTCAGGCGTCTTTTTTGAATAATATAATTTTTACAGTGGCATATGTTGTCCTGCTTTTGGTTCTTTCTTTTTTTGCAGCGCTTTTATTAAAGGAAAAAGTATTCGGAAAAAAACTTGCACAGATGGGAATGTATCTTCCATATGTTGTAAACGTAGTTGCAATTGCAGCTGTATTTCTTGCTATTTTTTCCAGAGAAGGACCGATTTCCGTATTTTTGAAGGCTTTGGGAGTGGAAGAACCACCGCTGTTCCTGAATGACACGAGATTTGCGCTTGCAACCATGGTTTTGATCTGTGTGTGGCAGACAATGGGGTATACGGCAATGCTGTTCCTCTCCGGACTGATCAATATACCTGACGATCTGTATGAAGCCGCAGCGATTGACGGAGCAGGCTGGTGGCAGAAAACAAGGAATGTCACAATTCCGATGCTGTCCTCAACTTCATTTTTCATCATGGTAACTACGATTATAAATTCATTTAAAGTATTCGGTCTGATCAATGTAATGACTTCCGGAGGTCCGGGAAATTCCACAACCATGCTCGTTTACAATATCTATCGTACAGCATTCCGATTTAATAAAATAGAATTTGCCAGTGCGCAGGGAATCGTGCTTCTTGTGATCATATTTATCATATCAGTAATACAATTCCGGATACAGAATAAGCAGATGGAGGAGCGTTAGATATTATGAATATGAAAAAAAATAGTGTTTCAAAAAAAGTGGCAACTATTTGCAGGACGGCTGTTTTGTGGCTGTGCGCTTTAACTGCAATCTTTCCATTCATTTGGATGGTGGGAGCAAGCCTGAAAAAGGAAACGGATGTTTTTGAGGTTCCATTTAAGCTTTTTCCGGATTACTTATATTTAGATAATTTTAAGGAAGTATGGTTTGGAAATTACGACTATCCGAGAATGTTTTTCAATTCCGTCATTGTTGTAGTACTGGGGGTAGGAGTCTCTCTTCTTCTTTGCTGCATTGCAGGATATGGATTTGCGAGACTGAAATTTCCAGGCAGAGATAAAATATTCCTGATTTATCTGGCGACTATGATGGTGCCCCCGCAGCTCCTTATGGTTCCAAAATATTTAATGTTCAGGGAAATCAGGATTTATGATACGTTGTGGAGCTTGATCCTTCCGTCCTTTTTCTCAATTTACGGAGTCTTTATGATGCGCCAGTTCATGCAGCAGATTCCGGAATCGCTGTCGGAGGCAGCAAGAATAGACGGGGCAGGAGAATGGTATATCTGTTTCAAAATCATTATTCCTCTGTGCAAACCGGCAATTCTTACACTGCTCATCCTGTTTTTCTCCTGGCAGTGGAACGATTATGACAATGCCCTTCTGTTCCTGCAAAGCAAGGAGAACTATACGCTGCCTCTTGGATTGACGTATTTTATGGACGAGACAGGGTTAAAGTATAATCTGATCATGGCTGCAGGTGTGATAACCATTTTGCCGATTTTTGTTGTTTTCCTTGTTGCGCAGAAATATTTTATCGGCGGTCTTACAGCCGGAGCTGTGAAAGAATAGGAGGAACATAAACGTGACGGAAGAAAAAAAGAAGCAAAAGGATATAACATATGATGTTGTAGTTGTAGGAGGCGGTATGGCGGGTATATGCGCTGCCATTGCTGCAGCAAGGGGAGGCGCGCACACTGCCCTGATTCATAACCGTCCGGTGTTGGGAGGAAATGGAAGTTCCGAGATTCGAATGCATATTTGCGGTGCAGATTGCCATGGAAAGAGAGAAAATGCCAGAGAAACAGGAATCATAGAGGAAATTCTTCTGGAAAACCGAAAAAGAAATCCGGATCATTCTTTTTCTATATTTGATACGGTTTTATGGGAAAAGGTAAAATTTCAAAAAAATCTGGATCTGTATCTGAATACGCAGATGACAGAAGTCTTTTCAAATGGAAAAGAGATACAGGCGGTCCTTGCATTTCAGGCAACGACAGAAAAGTGGTTTTGCTTTCATGGAAAGATATTTGTGGACTGTACAGGAGATGCTTTTCTTGCAGTAAATGCAGGGGCAAAGACACGTATGGGGAGAGAATCCCGGTATGAGTTTGGAGAGAGCAGAGCTTTAGAGCACGCTGACAGTGGGACAATGGGAAATACCTTGATGTTCTGTGCCAGAGATACAGGAGAAAAGAGAGAATTTGAAAGACCTTTCTGGGCATATGAGTTGGATGAAAAGGACCTCAAAGGCAGAGGCCACAGCAGGATAGAAGATAAGCTTGGGACTTACGGCGTGGATTCCGGATATTGGTGGCTGGAGTTGGGAGGAACCGAAAATGTGATCACAGATGGAGAGGAAATACGAGATGAACTGCTGAAATATTTGTATGGAATCTGGGATCACATTAAGAACAAAGGGGACCACGGCGCGGATAATTATGAACTGGAATGGGTACAGTTTCTTCCCGGAAAAAGAGAGAGCCGAAGAATAGAGGGAGATTACATTCTAAGACAACAGGATCTGGAAAAAGCCGTTCCCTTTGACGATGTGGCTGCCTATGGCGGCTGGCCGATGGATATGCATCCGCCGGGAGGCTTTCTTCATGACGGAAACGCCACAGAGTATCTTCACCTGAAACAGGTCTATGGAATCCCATACAGATGCTATTATTCGAAGGATATTTCAAATCTGATGATGGCAGGCAGAAATATCAGTGTTACCCATATGGCTTTTGGGTCTGTCCGCGTGATGGCAACCTGTGCAGTGGGCGGCCAGGCAGTGGGAACTGCTGCGGCGATGGCAGTGGAATATCATTGTACACCAAGGGAAATTGGTGGACGGATAAAGGAATTGCAGCAGAAGCTTCTGAAAGACGATTGTTATCTTCCGGGGATTAAAAATGAAGATTCCGGGGATGCTGCCCGAAATGCCCAGGTGACTGCTTCTTCCTGGGAAGAAGATTGGAGACCGGAAAATGTGATAAATGGTATTTCCAGAACTGTTGGCGGGGAGAAAAACGGCTGGAAGGCTGCTCTGTCAGCCGATACGAAACCATGGTTGAAGCTTCGATTTACACCGGTGAAGGTGGACAGCATTCTTTTGAAGTTTGATTCGGATCTGTCTCATGAAATCATGATTTCCCTGTCTCAGGAAACAAGGAAGTCACAAAAACCGGGAATTCCAGAAAGTCTGGTGAAGGATTATGAAATCCGATTGTTTTTACAGGGCAAAGAGGTATACCGGGAGGAAATAAAAGGAAATTATCAGAGATTGAGACTGCACAGGGTACAAAAGGATATCTGCGCAGATGAACTGATCATTTATGTAAATGAAACGAATGGATTTCCGGAAGCAGTCATATACGAGGTCCGGGTCTGCAGGCTGGAAGGATGAGGCCATTATGTTGGACACGTTTCCTCTATAGTGTTATAATTTAAAAAACTGTAAAAACGGTAAATAGGGCATAACGGAGGGAACAGATGTTAAACAGAGTGAAAAGCTTTTATGGAAAGATTCTTCTTACGATCATGCTCTGCTTTGTATTTCCGATGAGCATCGTGTTTCTGATGGGGTATCATAAGCTGGAACAGGTGATGACAGATAAGATAGGCGAACTGGTGGAAAGCAGCGTCAGGCAGATGGAAAATAATCTGAATGAACTGACTGACCGCGTAAACAGGACTTCGATTTATCTTTCTTCTGATATGCGCCTGAACCAGCTTCTGCGCGCTTACGACCAAAATCTGCCTTCCGACGCGGAGTTTCAATATCATTCCGGTCTGCCGGAGTATATGGGGAAATATGAATATCTTAACCTGTCAGTGGAACTGCAGAATATTCTGATCAATTATGCGGATAACTGGCTGGGAGATTCCATTGAGATGGGGATTGTTGCCAATGACGGACAGCTGTTTTCAACATGGCCGGAGGGAAATACGGATTATGAAAATTTTGATTCTGTTCTGAAAAGAGGAAACAAAGGCAGAGATACTTATTACACGAATATCCATGAAGGCTTTATCCGGTATGAACAGGAGGGGAAATCCTTTACTTATGTAAAAACACTGTACGATATACATTCCGTAGACAAATGCCTGGGAACACTTGTTGTGACAGTTCCCATGTCAGTGGTCAGGCAGATTGTAGTTGAATATCTGGAATGGCAGGACTACAGCATTTGTATTACAGATAAGGAAGGACGGATTATCTACACTTTTGAACAGGAGAATCCAGATGGATTTTCGGACATAGATTATGTACCTGCAGAAGCAGAAAAAGAGATTTTCCAAGGAAGCAACGGAGTAAAATATCTCCTCAGGATAGTGCCGGTGAGCGGGATGGCGTGGCAGGTTTGTTGTGCCGTTTCCCATGATGAAGTGTTTAAGGATGCGCTTCATGTAAGAACCTATGTGAGCGGCGTATGCGCTACACTGATCGTTATACTGGCTGTGATCACACTGATTGTGATATTCCGTTTGTTTGCGCCTTTGCGTGAGCTTAAAAATGCGATGCAAAAGGTGCAGTCCGGAGATTGGGAGATAACTGCTCTTCCTGTACGGACAAAAGACGAAATTGGACAGCTTACGGCAGGATTTAACCGGCTCATGCAGGAATTGAAAAAAATGTTTGAGCAGGAGAAAGAATCGGAGCGCCAAAAAGGAGAATTAAAATTTGAAATGCTTCTTGCACAGATCAATCCTCATTTCCTTTTTAATACATTAAATTCCATTAAATGGATGGCTGCAATGATTCATGCGGATAATATTACAGGTATGATCCGTTCCCTGGCGAGGCTTCTGGAAATCAGCATGAACAGGCAGGCTGATCTCATCTCCATAGAGGATGAATTAAAAAATCTGAACAGCTATCTGGAGATACAGAGTGTGCGTTACGGCGATCTGTTTAGTACAGAATATGATCTGGAAGATGGAATTGGAGAATTTCAGACGCTAAAACTGGTGTTTCAGCCCATTGTGGAAAATGCGATCATCCACAATATACAGGAAGTGAATCCGCTCAAAATAGAGATTGAAGGAAGGCTGGACGGACTGGATGTTGTTTTCCTGATCAGAGATAATGGAAAGGGAATGGAAAAAACACAGGTACAGGCACTTTTGAAAAATCAGAAGACTTCGGAAAAGAGTATTTTCCGGGGAATAGGCGTACATAATGTGCAGCAGAGGATCCAAATGAAATATGGGGAAAAATACGGGATCCATATTGAGTCCGAACCGGGAAAGGGTACTGCTGTCAGTATCAGGTTTCCGGCAGTTCGATATGACAATGACATAGCGGAGGAATCATTATGTTGAAAGTTCTTATTGTAGACGACGAGCTGCTTGTGCGGGTCGGGATCAAATCAACCATAGATTGGGAAAAGTATGGGTGTACGGTAGTTGCAGAAGCCGGAAACGGAGAGCAGGCGCTGGAAAAAATAGAGATGTATCATCCGGACATTGTCCTCACAGATATAAGAATGCCAAAGATGGACGGACTGGAATTGCTCCGAGAGATCAGACGCAGGAAGATTCCCGCAGAGACGGTTATTATGAGCTGTTATAACGAGTTTGAGCTTGTGCGGGAGGCTATGAAGCTGGGAGCCAGTGATTATCTCCTGAAGCTTTCTTTTACGGAGGAGGAACTGGTAGAGGTTCTTGAAAGATTAGGAAAAAAGATAGAAGAAAACAGAGAACAGAATACAGGAAGCTTATTCAGTCAAGCGGATATGAGGAAAAAGCTGTTTCAAAAATTAACGGATTTTTCTGTTACGGATGAGCAAAGAGAGAGATTGGCAGAAAATCTTGACCTGTGTGTAAATTTTGAGTCTCCGGCATTTATGATCATGATGACAGATCATGTGTATGAGAGTGTTCGCATGGGGTATACCTATCTGGATGAACAGCAGAAAAATATGCTTCTCAATCTTATTGAAGAATATATGCGCGGGCGAAAGTTCGGTGAGGCATTCTGGATTGATTCGGATAAGGAACAGATTGCCGTGTTTTTAAATCGCGGGCAGGACTTATTGCGAACAGCCGAAATCATTAAAAATAAAGTAAAAGAGTATTTAAAAATCAATCTTTCCATATATATTTATCCAGATGGAACCTACGCAGAATTCCCTGATTTTATTGAGTATGGGATTTTGGAACTGAGCAGGGCACGGTATCTGAACGGACCTAAGCAGATATGTTTCTTCAGAGAAAGAAACGATAAAGCTGTATGCGAATGCTTAGATGGAAGGGTATTAAAAGAAATCCGAAAGTCCTCGGAACTGACAGAACTGGAAGCAGTGGTGCAGAACTTGGCGGGAGAATTTCAAAAGAGGCATTTTCCTGTAAAAGAGTCTCAGAGGATATTTACGGAATGTGTGTATAATGTGCTGTCAGGTATTCGCCGTGCCGGAGGCAGTGCGAAGGGAATGGAGGAATATCGCGGGCTTGACATGATGAAAAATCTGCAGGGGATGGAAACTCTGGATGACGTATTGTGTTGGTTTGCGGATTTTAAACAGACGGCGAAGGAATATATAGGAGCGTGTGTATCCAAGGGAAAAAGAAGCGAAATTGAAATGGCAATGGGTTACATCCACGAGAATTACAGTCTGCCCCTGAGCCTGGTAAGAGTAGCAGAGGCGGCCGGTTTCAGCGCTGCATATTTCAGTACAGTTTTTAAAAAAGAAAATGGAAAAAGCTTTATTGAGTATCTGACAGAACTGCGTATGGAGCATGCGAAAGAACTTCTGCAGGATGAAACCATATGTATTTATGAGGTTGGAAAACAGGTCGGATATCCAGATCCTAATTATTTCAGCAAAATTTTCAGGAAATCTGTTGGAATCTCTCCTGAAAAATACAGAAAACAAGCGGCAGAGCAAAGAGGAAAACATAATGTATGATATGAAACCGTATTTACAAAAAATAGAGAATACAATACAGCAGGGGCCATATACGGACAGCTGGGATTCCCTTCAGCATTATCAGGTGCCGGAATGGTTCAGAAATGCAAAATTCGGCATTTTTGTGCATTGGGGTGTATATTCCGTACCGGAATTTGGAAGTGAATGGTATCCAAGGAATATGTATATTGAGGGAAGCGAGGAATATGAGTACCATCGGAAAACATATGGAGAGCACAGCAGGTTTGGCTATAAGGATCTGATTCCTTTTTTTACCGGAGAAAACTTTGATTCGGACGAATGGTGCCGGCTTTTTAAACAGTCGGGAGCAAGGTATGTTGTTCCGGTGGCAGAGCATCATGATGGCTTCCAGATGTATCAAAGTGAGATTTCCAAATGGAATTCTGCAAATATGGGACTTCACAGAGATGTTATCGGGGAAATCAGCGAATCGGCACGGAAGCTTGAACTGATGCCCGGAGCGTCTTCCCATCGGATTGAACAC
>DXXQ01000076.1 GCA_019416265.1 Clostridiales bacterium
ACTGTTCACACGGCACTATCCCGCGAGGTGTTTTGTCATGTATATGACAAAATCCCGAGACATACAAGCCAAAATTCCATTGCCGCAGGCAATCTGGAATGAATTTTGGCTCGTTGCTGTGAACGGAGTGAACAGTGACGAAATGGTGTTCACTCTGTTCTCAGGAACAGAGTTCCGTGAAAGTCCGCATTTATACGGCGATCATTCCCATTGCTTCCATAACTGCAAAGATCAGGATCGCAACCAGACAGATCGGGGCAATGTATTTGATAATGATCGTATAGAATTTCTTCATCTTAAACGGCCCGTTTACTTCCACCTCGTCAATAATTGTCTTCGGCTTCACAACAAAGCCTACGAAAACACAGCTTATGATCGCTACGATTGGCATCATTACACTGTTGCTGATAAAGTCGCAGAAATCAAGCAGGCTCATTCCCATAGGTGCAATGAAATCCCATACGCCGAATCCCAGGGATACCGGAATTCCCACAGCACAGAGGAAAACAAGAATCACTGCGCTGGCTTTCTTTCTTCCCCATCCAAGACGGTCCCTTACAATGGAAACGAGGGTTTCCGTCAGAGAGATCGAGGAGGTCAGAGCTGCAAATAATACAAGAAGGAAAAATACTGCGCCGATGACTGTGCCGAATTTCATGTTTTCAAAAACTTTCGGAAGAGTGACAAACATAAGCCCCGGTCCCTTGCCAAGAGCTTCCTCACTTCCACCGGAAAAAGCAAATACAGCAGGAATGATCATCAGACCTGCCATAAAGGCGATCCCTGTGTCAAAAACTTCGATCTGACGTACAGACTGCTCCAGAGGGTTGTCCTTCTTCATGTAGGAACCATAGGTGATCATAATTCCCATTGCCAGGGACATGGAATAAAACAGCTGTCCCATAGCTGCAAGTACCGTTGTGGCGCTGAATCTGCTGAAATCAGGAAGAAGGTAATATTTCACACCTTCTATGGCGCCCGGCTGCATGATACTGAAAACAGACACCACAATAGAGATGATGACAAGAACCGGCATCATGATTCTGCTGGCTTTTTCAATTCCGCCTTCTACGCCGAGCATAACTACCACACATCCGATCGCTACATAGATCAGGAAAAAGATCACCGGTGCTGCCGGCTGTGCAATATAATTCTCAAAATATCCGTCTGTTGCTGCAGATGATACGTTGTTTGTCAGGAACACCACAAGGTATTTCAGCACCCATCCGCCGATCACACAGTAGTATGGGGTAATGATAAAGGGTACTGCACTTGAGAGATAACCCATAAATTTGAATCTCTTATCAAGGGCTTCATAGGCGCCAATGGCGCTCAGTCTTGTCTTTCTTCCCAGAGCGATCTCTGTGATCATCATCGCAAAACCAAAGGTAACGGCAATGATCAGATATACAAGAAGGAAAATTCCGCCGCCATGCTTTGCAGCAAGATACGGAAATCTCCACAGGTTTCCCAGTCCTACAGCAGAACCTGCCGCTGCAAGGACGAATCCCAGTTTGTTGGTAAAACTTCCTCTTTTTTTATCCATTCTCTTTTCTCCTATTGTTATTCAGTTGTAACTGCCTTCTTCCTTCGCAGGTACATTCAATTTTTAATTTTACCATCTTTTTTCTTTTAAGTACAGTGCATATTTTATTTTTTTTCGGACAGACTACTTTCTGTACAGCAAAAAGGAGGAAAAAAAATGACGACATTGAAATGTTCTGCAGTTACCTGTGTCTACAACGACAATCAGCTCTGCTCCAAAGGCGACATCCTTGTTGCCGGTGAAGGCGCCCGTCTCTCCAGTGAAACAAGCTGCGAAAGCTTCCGGAAAAGAGGAGAAAACGCCTCAGATTGTGCAAGCAGCGGCTGCGGCTGTCATGAGATCCAGATTGACTGCAAAGCCCAAAACTGCACCTACAACGACAAATGTAAATGTACTGCTTCTGCAATCAGGGTGGACGGCGGCCATGCGGCCCAGTCAGGAGAAACCTGCTGCGACACCTTCGAAACCAGATAAAAAAATGGAAGAATGCCGCATATGCGGTGTTCTTCCATTTTTATGATTCATATTTTTACTGTTTATCTGTTTTTCAGGAAATCCGGAATCTGAATGTCTTTTCTCTGTACAGTGCTGGACGGAGTCTTAGCGCTGAACGGAGTGGCATTCATTGTCGGAAGGCTGAAGCTTGGCATATTTACGCCCATACCGGCATTACCTGCGGAAGCTGCTGGTCTTTTGTTTGCAAATGCAGCATTGGAAGCTCTGTTTCCGAAAGGACTGCTCTGTGCCTTCTCATCGTTAAGTCCTGTTGCGATAACCGTAATTCTTGCATAATCTGCAACTGTATCGTCATACATTGCACCAAAGATGATATTTGCATCTTCACCTGTAAGCTCCTGAACATAGCTTGCAGCGTCATTTGCATCCATAAGGGAAATATCACCGGAAATATTAATGATAACATGAGTTGCGCCTTTAATGGTTGTCTCAAGAAGCGGTGAGGATACAGCCTGCTGTACAGCTTCCATAGCCTTGTCGTCTCCTCTTGCCTCGCCGATACCGATGTGAGCGATACCCTTGTCTGTCATAACTGTCTGAACGTCTGCGAAGTCCAGGTTGATAAGAGCCGGCAGATTGATAAGGTCTGTAATACCCTGAACTGCCTGCTGAAGCACTTCATCAGCCTTTCTCAGTGCTTCCGGCATTGTTGTACGGCGGTCTACAACCTCCAGTAATTTATCATTCGGGATCACGATTAAGGTGTCCACTGCTTTCTTCAGATTCTCAATCCCTGCAAGGGCATTATTCATTCTTGTTTTTGCTTCGAAACGGAAAGGCTTGGTCACAACGCCAACTGTCAGGATACCCATCTCTTTCGCTGCAGCCGCGATCACAGGTGCAGCACCTGTTCCGGTTCCGCCGCCCATACCACAGGTAACGAATACCATGTCTGCGCCTTCCATTAACTGTTTCACTTCTTCAATGCTCTCTTCTGCAGCCTTCTGACCAACCTCAGGCTGGGCTCCTGCGCCAAGACCCTTGGTGATCTTCTCGCCAATCTGAAGTACAGTTGGAGCTTTGCACAGAGTTAAAGCCTGTTTATCAGTATTGACACCTACAAACTCTACTCCGCCGATGGCCTCTTCCACCATTCTGTTTACTGCGTTATTTCCGGCTCCACCTACGCCAATAACAATTATCTTTGCAGATGATTCAGCCTCATTTGACATAATCTCTAACAATGTACTTCCTCCTTTTATTTCTACCTGATATCCTTCTCAGTATATTTTTATCATTTTTTGTTTTAAGCTACATATAGATATATCATACTTTTTTTTTGAGAATTAATCAACCACTAATTTTATTTTTTTATACT
The DNA here is from genome assembly GCA_019416265.1 of Clostridiales bacterium. Taxonomy (GTDB): domain Bacteria; phylum Bacillota; class Clostridia; order Lachnospirales; family Lachnospiraceae; genus Blautia_A. Next base: position 3,381 of record DXXQ01000076.1, read on the forward strand.
TTTTTCACGATTTTTCGCTGTCTTTTGGGGGATACAGCCTTTTTCAAAGGGATTCTCAGTAGCTTTCCCCGTAATAGCCGTCCTCACCGTAGCCGTTTCCATAGGAGCTGTCCCCGTAAGAGCTGTCTCCGTAGGAGCTGTCTCCGTAGGAGCTGTCCCCGTAAGAGCTGTCCCCGTAGGAACTGTCCCCGTAAGAACTGTCTCCATAGGAGCTGTCTCCGTAAGAACTGTCTCCGTAAGAACTGTCTCCATAAGAATCATCCCCGTCAGAACCGGAGGCATTGGGATTCGGTCCTACATAGTTTCCGTCCTTATCCATTTCTCCGTCTCCTACAAAGCTGCCGTCTTCAAGATAGCCGCCCTTCCAGTCTCCGAAAGAATCGATCAGCTCCTGTGTAGGCTTTGGTCCTGTATAATTTCCGTTTTCATCGTATTCTCCGGCTCCTGTGTAATCTCCCTCTCCGTCATAGCCGCCTTTCCATGCCTGGATTGCATAATCAAGGTCTGTCATAGGTTTGGGGCCTACATGGTTTCCGTTCTCATCGTACTCTCCGTACCCGGTATATTCGCCATTTTCATCGTAACCGCCGTTCCAGTTCTCAGCAGTCACCTCTTCCTGCTCTGCCTCAAAGGTATTTCCGTTGGTTCCGATGCTTTCCATGTGCAGAATTCCGGACATCCCCTGGATTTTCGGCATAATGGCAATAACTCTGGACATTTTTTCCTCCAGGTTCTCATCCTTTCCAAGTGAAACGGTGATGTTTCCGTATTCCAGACTGATATTATAATTGTCGTCAAAGCTGATATGATCCGGAATCGTTTCGTTTTTCTTAAAGATCGTAGAGAGGGCTACTGCAGTGTTCAAAACGGTTTTTCCCTTGATGGGAAGCTTCTCGTTAAGAACTACCTCCTTCACCTCGATCCCGTCAAAATAGGGGACCGAAGAATCTCTCTCGCTGGAGCCGTGGACAAAATACCCGTTCCTGTCAAAATAGATATAGTTTCCGAGAAACGGGATACAGCCTACAGGCCGTTTTTCTTTTACGCTGATGCAGATGGTGTTTCTGTTTATCCTTGTTACCGTGTATCCGTCTACAAGAGGAATTCCGGATACCTCTTTTTTTGTATAAAAAAGAGGCGCCAGAACAGAATTAGACGCCAGCGGGCCTCTCAATACGATTTCTTTTATTTCCTCCTGGGTGTAATGGCTGCATCCCATCACTTCCACCCTCTCTACTCTGAAATAAGTAAAAAAGGCGACTGCTCCGGCAAGAAGTCCTGCTCCCAGAACACCCAGCATGATTTTCCATGTTTTACTGCTGATGCCAGCAAATATGTTGTTTTTGAGGTAATTGAATTTTTTCATAAATATCTATTCCCGTGTCTTTTTTCATATGGCTGCTCTTTTATTCTTCACAGATTTCCCGGCAGCCCAAAGCCTTCAAGTCTTCACAAATGTGCTCATATCCCCGTCGGATAAAACCGGCGCCTGTAATACAGGTTTCTCCCCGGGCCGCCAGCGCAGCCAGCACAAGGGCAGCTCCTCCCCGCAGTTCCTCTGCCTTCACCCTGCAGCCTGTGAGAGGATATCCTCCGTCGATCCAGGCATTCGCTCCGTCCACTTCTATGCGGGCTCCCATGCGTACCAGCTCTTTCGCAGCCCTGAACCTGTCTTCAAAAATCCCTTCACGGATGCGGCTCCGTCCCGGTATCGTCGCAAGCACAGCCATAACCGGAGACTGCAGGTCTGTTGGAAATCCGGGGTAGGTCTGTGTTTCAAGATCTCCGACAGGATAACGGACAGATTTTCCGTTGACCTTTAGTTTACCACTTTTCCCTTCATATTGTCCACCTATTTTCTGATATACACAGAGGAATGCCTCCATCTCCTCCACAGGCACATTTTCTATGATAATTTCACTTCGGGTTATGGCAGCCGCGCACATATAGGTTCCTGCAACGATCCTGTCCGGAGGAACCTGCATCTCTCCTCCGGACAGCTCCTCCACCCCCTGTATTTTTATAACTGCGCTTCCTTCTCCCTTAATTTTCGCCCCCATCTTTCTCAGATATCTGCACAGCCACACAATTTCCGGCTCTCTGGCACAGTTTTCCAGAAGGGTTTCCCCCTTTGCTGTGACAGCGGCAAGAACTGCCTGTTCCGTTGCTCCTACGCTTGATTTCCGAAAAATGATCCTGTTTCCCTGAAGCCTCTCACATTCCCCGTAAATGAAAAAAACGCCCTCTTTGATACAGGCTCCAAGGCTTCTGAGAGCAGCCACATGAAGATCCACCGGACGCTGGCCGATCACGCAGCCTCCCGGATAACCAATACGTCCTTTTTTATTCCTGGCCAGAAGAACTCCAAGAAGAATTACTGAAGAACGCATCTGTTCCGTATATCCGGCAGATATCTCTGTTCTGTCTGCCGCCGTGCAGTCAAGATATAAATCATGACCCTCCCACCAGGTCACAGCTCCAAGATTTTTAAGAATCTCTTCCATACAGAATACGTCTGCAATCCGGGGACAGCCTTTCAGGACGCTGATCCCCCTGTGTAAAAGTGACGCCGCCATCATTGGAAGGGCGGAATTTTTTGAGCCCTGTACCGAAACACTGCCGGACAGGGAATTCCCGCCAGTTATGCGGATCTCCTTCAATCCCTTCACTCCTAAAGGCCTTCTTACTGTCTATTCTATGCAGAAGGGATTTTCCTGTGAGTTCCCACAGACAGGGCGAGCCCCATTTCTCCCAGCAGAAACACAACGGAGGTACCCCCGTAGCTTATAAAGGGCAGGGTAATCCCTGTATTTGGTATGGTGTTTGTTACAACTGCAATATTCAGGATCACCTGAATGGCAAGATGAGCCATGATTCCTCCGCAGATCAGAGCCCCCTCCAGATCCCTGCTGTGCATGGCCAGAACACAGAGCCTCCAGAGCAGAAGTCCGAAGACAAGAATCAAAGCTGCCGCTCCCGCCAGTCCCAGTTCCTCACAGATAATGGAAAAAATCATGTCATTCTGGGCCTCCGGCACAAACCCGAGCTTCTGAAGACTGCTTCCCAGACCTCTTCCGAAAATCCCTCCGCTGCCAATGGCGTAAAGCCCCTGGATCGTCTGGAAACCTTTTTCGTATTTTTCCGGATTCCGCCAGATGGCAAGTCTTTCCAGACGGTAGCTTTCCGCTGCCAGGAAAACTGCCACGAAAGCGATTCCGGCTCCGCCCATTCCCAGAAACTGCAGGTATCTGGAGTTGGATACAAAAATAAGGACAACTCCGATTCCCAATATGATCACCGCTGTACTCAGGTTATTTGATCCTACCAGACCTACGATCGGCAGAAGCGTTGCCATTGTCCTGCACATAAACCAGAAGCCTGAGGTTTCTCCCCTGCTTCTTCCTATCTGCCAGGCAAGGAAGAGGATCACGGATACCTTGGCAAACTCCGAAGGCTGAAAGGACAAGGGGCCGAAATTCAGCCATCTTTTTGAACCGTTGATCTCCTGCCCCACCAGAAGGACTGCTGTGGACAGTCCCAGAGAAAGAAGATACGCCCCGGGCGCGGCCTTCAGAAAAACATGATAGTCCATGGATGAGACGAGATACATGGCCAGAAGTCCCAGAAAGGTTGCAAAAAGCTGCTTTTTAAAATAATAGGCAGAGTCGTGGAAACGTACTCTGCCATTATATTCACTGGTACTGTACAAAACGGCGAGTCCGAAAACCACCAGAATCAGTACAAGCACCAGCATCGTTATATCCAGTTTTTTGAAGGAAGCTCTGCTCTTTTTGTCCGGCACTGTCTTCTCACTCTCCTGCTGCAGCCTCTTTTAAGCATATGAGAAGTCCCGGCTCAGATATTCCTTAAAGATTGCGGACATATTCTTTAAACATATCTCCGCGCTGTTCGTAATTGTCGAACTGTCCCCAGCTTGCACATGCAGGGGAGAGAAGCACTGCCTCCCCGGAAACTGCGTGTTCCCCACAGTAAGCAACTGCCTCCTGGAGGCTGTCCAGAAGAACAATGTCGTGAAATCCCTGTTTCTCAGCGGCTTCTTTAATTTTTTCCCTCGTCTGTCCGATGAGGACAAGGCAGCGCACCTTGCCGTCGAAGGATTCGATCCACTGGTCATAACAGGATTCCTTATCGTAGCCTCCGCCGATCAGCCAGGTGGGACGGTTCATTGCCTGAATGCCCTTGATGGCAGCATCGGGGTTGGTTCCCTTGGAATCGTTGTAATAGACAACGCCTTTTTTCTCTGTTACATATTCTATTCTGTGCTCTACGGCTGTAAATTCACAGATACTTTTCTTAATACTCTCAAGACTTACTCCTGCGTAGTATGCCATGGCAACGGCTGCCATTACATTCTCAAAGTTATGTTTGCCCAGAAGCTTCAGTTCTCCTGTTTTCACCACTTCTGTCTCCAGTTCTCCGTCTTTGAGCACAATGGAATCCCCATCAAGATAGATTCCCTCTTCCAGCCTGCGTTCGCTGGAAAAATACACAGCGCGCGGAGTCAGATTCCTGCCGAACTCCCGAAGAATTTCATCTTCATAATTGAGGACGCAGACATCATCTGCTCCCTGATTTTTGGTGATCAGTTCTTTTACCCGGATATATTCCTCCATGGTATGATGGCGGTTCAAATGATCCTCTGTGATATTGAGGATGGCGCTTACCCTGGGAGCGAATTTCTCAATGGTCTCCAGCTGGAAGCTGCTGATTTCCGCCACTGTCACTGTATTTTCTTTCATTTCCAGAGCTTTGGACGTATAGGGAGTTCCGATATTTCCCACTATGAAAACAGACTCCCTGGCGTCTTTCATAATTTTCCCCAGAAGGGCTGTAGTTGTGGTCTTGCCGTTGGTTCCCGTAATTGCAAGAACCTCTCCCTTTCCGGCTCTGTATGCAAGCTCCACCTCTCCCCATACGGGAAGCCCCTGGTTGTAAAAGCTTTTCACCATGGGCAGATCCACCGGAACTCCCGGACTTAAAACAACCAGATCCAGACTCTCTCTGACTTCTTCGGGAAGCTCCCCTGCATATACCTCCACCTGGTAGGTTCCCTCTGTTTTATGTATGACCGCCTCTTTATCGATCTGTGCATTCCCATCGTAAATAACCGGAAATGCACCGACCTTGCCTAAAAGATCTGCAGCGCCGATTCCGCTTTTTCCGGAACCGAACACCAGAACCTTTTTTCCCTGTAATTCCATAATAAACCTCCTGCCTGCATTCCCGGCTTATATTGCCATGAATGCAATCATGCACATAATTGCCGTTATTACAGAGAACACAGCAACAATCCGTGTCTCTGACCATCCGCAAAGCTCGAAATGGTGATGGATCGGCGCCATCTTAAAGAAACGCTTTCCGTGAGTCGCCTTAAAGTATGTAACCTGGATGATTACGGAAAGAACCTCCACAAGGTAAATCAGCCCGACGATCAGGATAAACAGCGGCATCTGGAGCATATAGGCAGTTCCGGCCACAAAGCCGCCCAGAGCCAGAGAGCCTGTATCTCCCATAAACACCTTTGCAGGATATACATTGAAGAGAAGGAATCCCATAAGGCTTCCCACCACTGCGCAGGTAATCGGCTCTATGCCTGATTTCATTCCGATAGAAACAACCGTAAAGAATACTGCCACGATCAGAGTCACACTTGACGCAAGACCGTCAAGTCCGTCCGTAAAGTTTGTACCGTTTACCGTACCGATCACTGCAAAGAACAGAACCGGCACTGCCAGCCAGCCAAGGTTCAGATAATGTCCTTTCCAGAACGGGATCATCATAGTAAGAGAAATATCTGTGTAATTTAAAATATAGAACACAAAGATTCCTGTCAGGATGATCTGCAGAAGCATTTTCTGCCATGGAAGAAGACCGTCGGAGCGTCTCAGCACTACCTTCAGATAGTCATCCAGAAATCCTATGATTCCGAATCCGAGAGTCAGAAACAGCACCGGAATGATCTTCGGGTAATCCTTCATATATATGAGAGCGGTTACAGTTGTGGCGATCAGGAAGATCACGCCGCCCATGGTAGGCGTTCCCGCCTTTTTAAGATGAGACTGTACGCCTTCTGTTCGCTCTGTCTGTCCCATTTTCAGCTTTCTGAGAAAGGGAATGATAATCGGTCCTAATGCAACGCTGATCGCAAAGGAAATCAATACGGGGATCACAATTTTAGAATCCATCCTCACACCTCTTTTAATTCTTTCGTTTTTATTTTTGTTTTAAAAGCACCTTTAAGTATACGTCTTTTTCTCTCATTTATCAACCCTCAGTGGGAACCGGAGTTATAATTTCTTCTTTTTTTTCAATCCCCAGGTAAGGCAGTACATTGTCAAAAATACTGCGGATCACGGGAGCTGCAATGGTCCCTCCGTAATAGATGCCCTGGGGGTTATGAATAATACAGATTCCCAGTATTTGCGGGTCCTTTGCAGGTGCAAAGCCAAGAAAAGAGGAGATGTAACGGTTGGCGCTTCTGGGCAGAGTCTGGGATGTGGCTGTTTTGCCTCCGATCTCATAACCTTCGATCTTTGCGTTTTTTCCGGAGCCCTGGGAAACTACGGTTTCCAAAATTGCCCTCACCTTTGCTGAAGTTTCCTCTGACACGATTCCTTCCTTCACAGGATAGGAAAGCTTTTTGCCGATAGTTCCGTCCTGGTTCAGGATAGACACACCGAAATGAGGCGTCACCCTTTTTCCCCCGTTAATCAGGGAGCTTACGGTGGCTGCCAGCTGAATCGGTGTGATCTGAAAGGACTGGCCAAAGGCTACGGTGGCAAGCTCCACATCCCCCATATTCTCCATTTTGTGCATAATCGTTGCCGCTTCTCCGGGAAGGTCTATCCCGGTTTTTGTAAGAAGGCCGAATTGTTTGAAATATTTATAATATTTCTCTATTCCAAGACGAAGTCCCACCTCGATAAATACCGGGTTGCAGGAGTTCTGCGCCCCCTGAACGAAGGTCTGGGCTCCGTGCCCTCCTCTCCTTGCACATCGGATTCTTCTGTCCTCCACAATCTTATAGCCCGGACAGTAGAAATGATCCTCCGGAGTCACAACTCCCTCCTCCAGGCCGGCAGACATGGTAATGATCTTAAAGGTGGAGCCCGGCTCATAGGTATCGTTCAGGCAGGGATTTCTCCACATCTGATTCAGAAGCTCCTGTTTCTGCTTTTGGGAAAGCGCCCCTGTATCTGCCTCATAATTTAATTCAAAGGGATGGTTCAGATCGAATTCCGGCACATTGACACAGGCATATATTTCCCCGTTCCGGGGATTCATCAGAAGAATGGAAACGCGTTCCGCCTGTTTTTCTTCCATGACCTTCTCCGCTGCCTGCTGTGCAAATTCCTGAATGTTTGCGTCAAGGCTCAGCTTCAGGGAATTTCCGGGAACAGGATCCTGTCTTGTCTCTCCGACGCCGTCAAGCTCCACTCCCCTTGCATCAGTGGTTGTCAGTATTTTTCCCGGTATCCCCTTCAGCACCTCCTCATATTTCACCTCAAGCCCTACAATTCCCTGGTTGTCTCCTCCTGTAAAGCCAAGAACCTTTGAAGCAAGACTTCCATAGGGATAAAAACGTTTATAGTCTTCGTCGATCTTTACCCCTTCCAGATTTTCTTCCCGGATGCTGTCGCCTACTTTCTTGTCCACATTTGTCCTGATCCTTTCAATAGAAGATACCTTTTCCACCCGCTTCCTCACTGCCGCCTCCTCCATATCCAGTTTTTCAGACAGAACCTTTATTACCTTTTCCGGTTCCTTGATCTGGCTGTGGATAACGGAAATCGTACAGACTGTCTTATTTGAAGCAAGCACCTTTCCCCTTGCATCCAAAATCTCCCCTCTTGCCGCCTTAATATCCCTCTCTCTTTCGTGAAGATCCTGTGCCCTTTCATAATAATAGTCTGACCGGAATCCCATAAGATACGTCAGGCGGCCTATAAGTCCCAGAAGGATTCCGAAACAGCACAGAAATACTACCCAGATTTTTTTCTTATGATATGTCATATTTTTTTTCATAAAAAAAGCCCCGCAGAGAAAAGTCATAGTAATATATGCTTTTCCCATACGGGGGTATTCCCAGGCAGGCTCCGGTTTTATTCCAGTCCTGCCTCCTCATTGGTGATTCCTTCACTCTCCATGTCATTTCCCCGGATCGGATCGGAGTCATCCTCCAGAGGCTCCGGTACATTGGGATCTGAAACTGCTTCAGGAAGCATGTCTGCGCTGCCGTTTAAGTATTCAGACATCTTATAATTTCCGTTTTCATCGATGACGTAGTTTCCTTCTTTGTCCAGAAGGTAGCCGTCTCTGTCAATACGGTTGCCCTCCCAGTCGATCAGGTTTCCTGCGGAATCCACAAGATTTCCGTTATCATCGATCTGACTTCCCGGTGTGCTTACCAGGTGTTTCGCAAGATCTTCCGCAAGGATCGTTTCAGGCACTTCCCCATCCACTGTCTCATCCGGAATGATGTTCAGGTACGGAAGAAGCTGGGAAAGGATTCCCTGTGCAATAAACTGGGCATAGGTACTGTTTGCCTGATCCTCCACGTTGGGCTCGTCTACTACAACGTAGATCACCACTTCCGGCCGTTCCACAGGAGCAAAACCGATAAAGGATACCAGGTATTTATGGTTTCCTCGGGGATATTTCTCCGCAGTTCCCGTCTTACCGCCTGAGCTGTAGCCCTGAACCTTGGAGGTACGGCTGGTACCCTGTTTTACGCTCAGTTCCATATAGCTTCTGATATCACTGGAAATTCCCGATGAAATCGTCTGCTTCAGAAGTGTCGGCTCTATGGATTTCACAATGCCTCCGCTGCTGTCCTTGATGGCCTTCACAAGATGGGGCTGATAATAATAGCCGCCGTTAATTACCGAACACATGGCATTGATCTCCTGGATCATGGTACAGGTAAAGCCCTGTCCGAAAGCAGAACATGCAAGCTCTGTCTCTCCCATCGTATCTGTGGTATGGATGATTCCGGATCCCTCATTGGGAAGATCGATACCGGTTCTTGTTCCGAAATTAAACACACTCTGTGTTTTAATGAACTGTTCTGCCCCCATTCTTTCTGCAAGCTGCATCATACCGTCATTACAGGAATTGGCGATTACCTCGCCCAGGGTTTCCGTTCCATGGGCATTGGGGTATGCGGCACACTTGATAAAGGGATCGTTGTTTGCGCCAAATCCCTGACCTCCGTCACAGACAAAGGTATCCGCTTCCTTGATGGCTCCTTTTTCCAGAGCAGAAGCCATGACAATAGGCTTTACTGTGGATCCCGGCTCATATGCGTCTGTGACGCAGTAATTGCTCCACATGGCGCTCAGGGCTTCCACTGTCTCCTCATCGTTCATTGCCTTAATCTCTTCTTTTGTATGAACCTTGGACATATCACGGGGATTATTGAGATCATATCTGTCTCCGCCGTCCATGGCAAGGATTTCGCCTGTATTCGGATCCTCTACAATGACCCCTACATGCTTTGCTCCCATCCAGTCGTTAAACGCATTGACCCAGCTCTCAACGATCTGCTGGGCTCCGATATCAATCGTTGTCTCAATACTCTTTCCATTTGTCGGCGCTATAATGGTCTGTTCCACATCAGAATTGTTGTTAAAATACCCGTATTGTCTTCCATCCACACCTGTAAGAGTACTGTTATAATATCCTTCCAGTCCCCAGTCTGCCACATCCCTGGAAAAAGTAAATCCAACCGTATCGCAGGCTGCTTCATTAAAGGGGTAGCTTCTCAGGTAATCTTCCTCAAACCAGACTCCCTTTACATTGCTTCTCTCTTTAATCTGAGAATCTGTCAGGCCGGAGTCCTCCTCCACTGTACAATATTCCTCGAAGCTTTTCTTTTCATCCATGGAAAGCTGCTTCTTCAGGATCTGGTACTGGCTGTTCATGGTTCTGGTGTCTGCAAGCCTGTCCCTGATATCCTCCTCATCAAGTCCCAGGATATCTACAAGAGCTCTGACTGTCGGTTCAATGTAATCCTCGTCCGAATTGACAGCCTTACAATCCAGGATCACATTGTAAACCTTGTTGCTGGTTGCCAATAAATTCCCGTTTCTGTCGTAGATATCTCCCCTTTTTGCGGGAAGCACACGGCTTTCATATCTCTGCTGTGCCTGGCTTAACACCTGTTTTTTGTATTTGTTTCCACTGGTCGCATTGATAAAAGTAATTCTTACCAGCAAACCAACTAAAGCCAGTAATACAAATGAAAACAGTATTACCAGCTTCTTTCGCATTGCATAATTAATTTTTCTTTCTGGTTTTCTATAATTTTTTCTTTTACTGCTCAATCACTCACCTACTTTGAATCAGGAATATCCTGATACTGTCTCACATAGCTGCTTCCTTCTGTCTGATAGGTTACGATCTGTTCTTCAGCAGGATATTTCATGCCCAGCCGTCCTATGGCTATTTTTTTGATCCGCTCCAGGTCCACCGTGGAGGTAACCTGGCTGTAATAGGCATCGTTATCCTCTTTCAGCTGTGCCAGTTCTGATTCCAGAGTTGCTACGTTTCTCATCTTTCCGGTAATTTCTGATTTATACTGAAGGTAATTTACTGCACAAAAAAGAATGGCAGCTGATACAATAGCAAGGAACACAACAAAGCCCTGGCTCATTCCCATGGCTTTTTCCCTGTTTTTGAGCGCCTGCTGACTGGTCTGGTGCTTCGGCCGGGCCGACTGCTGCGGTCTCTGTACCTGTGTTCGCACGCGCTTTCTTGCAGGACGGGCCGGATAAGTTCTCTCCGGCTCCTCTGCCAGACGTCTGGCAGCGCTTCCCTCTACGTATACTCCCCTGTTTACTCTGGCGCTGTTCATATTTCTTCGGGCTGTTTCAGCTCTTGTTGTCTTCGCCATTTCCTGCCTCTCTTACAAACAAATCATTCCAAATTTCCCCGCTCAAAAATCCGAAGCTTCGCACTCTTGGAACGAGGATTTTCTTCCATTTCCCTATCACTTGGAAGGATCGGTTTCCTGGTGATAACCTTCCCCTTAGATGCATTGCCACATACACATACAGGAAAATCCGGCGGACAGGTACATGGATTTTCATTTTTCCTGAAAATCGTCTTGACAATTCTGTCCTCCAGAGAATGGAAGGTGATGATACAAATTCTGCCGCCGTCGTTGAGCATATCGATCATTCCGTCAAGGGAATCACGAAGTACGTCCAGCTCCCTGTTCAGCTCAATGCGGATCGCCTGAAAGGTTCTCTTTGCAGGATGTCCTGATTTCGCCTGCATTTTCATGGGAATCGCCCTGCGGATGATCTCCGTCAGTTCTCCCGTTGTCTCGATGGGCGCCTGCGCTCTTGCAGCTACAATGTGTTTCGCAATATTTTTCGCAAATTTATCTTCTCCGTAATCACGGATTATACGGTATAATTCTTTTTCTTCATAGCCGTTGACAATGTCGCCGGCTGTCTGACTCTGCCTCTGATCCATACGCATGTCAAGAGGCGCATCGAATCGGTAAGTAAAACCCCGTTCTTCGTTATCAAGCTGATAGGAAGACACTCCAAGGTCTAAGACAATTCCGTCTACTTTCTCAATTCCGCGGGCTTTCAGTTCCTGCACCATGTAACAATAATTGCTGCGAATGACAGTCGCCTGATCATAGGCGGCCAGCCTTTCACTCGCAGCAATTATCGCATCCTGGTCTTGATCTATACCAATAAATCTCCCCTTGGCAGAAAGTTTCTTACATACCTCTATGGCATGTCCCGCTCCTCCTAAAGTGCCATCCACGTAGATTCCGTCCGGCTTTACCCTTAAGCCCTGGATAGTTTCTTCCAGTAATACAGATTTGTGTTCAAATGTCATATCCGTCTCCTGTCTGGATTTCCCCGGCGAACTGCTTAAATGATAATGCCCATATCCTGCATACTTTCTGCAATACTGTCCATATCATCATAATTGCAGTTTTCGCTCCACTTTTCTTTGCTCCAAACTTCAATCCTGTTCAGATTTCCCGTCAGCACCACATCTTTCTCCAGACCAGCGAACTCCCGTAACGTCTGAGGAACGAGAATCCTCCCCTGCTTGTCCAGTTCACATGTCGTTGCTCCTGCAACAAAGAATCGTGAAAAGGTTCTTGCGTTTTTATTTGTAAGTGGTAAAGCTCTGAGCTTCTGTTCAAATACCTCCCATTCTTCCATGGGATAAATGGAAAGACAACCGTCAAGTCCCTTGGTCAGAACGAACTCTTCCCCTAAGAGTTCCCTGAACTTCGAAGGAATAATCATACGCCCCTTCGCGTCGATTGTGTGATTGTACTCTCCCATGAACATATAACTCACCTACTCTCGTAAGTGCAAGTCTCCCCCTCGCACTCCGCGGATGTCAATGGATCACTCTGCCATCGGCTCCCCATTTGCCACCACTATTCACCACTTTCTACCACTTATGTAATCATTCTAAACTATTTATAGGTAAAAAACAAGGGAAATCTATTTTTAATTTATTAAAATTATATTAAGTTATTTGCTTTTTTTCTGTTCATACCATCTTTCCCATGAAAAAAAGTACAGGCTTCCACTAGGGATTCCTGTACTTTTTTGTTTATTCCTTCTGTTGTTCCTCTGTTTTTTCTGAAAAAACCGGGACATTTTCCTTATTCAATTCTGTATCTGGGTCTATATCTTCCACAGAAACTGCTTCCTCTGCAATTTCTTCTGCATTTATCTCTGAATTCTCTTCTCCGGTTTCTTCCACGGCCTTTTCTTTCGGAGAGATATGCCTCCATGTGTCTGCTATGTGCGCATATCTGGAATTTTCCCAGTTGTCGGAGTCCATATCCTGCTCTCCTGTATCCGCATCCTTCTCCTTTGAAAGACTTTCCTCCGACTCCTCCCGGGAAGAATCCTCCTCTTTTTCCTTTAAGAGAGCTTCCCGTTCCGCCTGTCTTGCGGCCTCCTTTTCATCTTCTATTCTGGAAGCCTCCTCCTGCGCCTGATAGATTTTTTCCCTCCTGCGCTTTCTTGCCGCAGCTCTCTTCCTGCTCATGGTTCTTTTCACCCATACCGCAGGAGTAAAAAAGAGAACAAGGGCTGCCGAGATCACAAGTCCTGCCGGGATTTTCGTACCGGGAATCATCAGACTGTCGGTTCGAAGCCACTCAAAACAGAATCTTCCAAGGCCATAACCGGCCAGGTAAAGCATAAACACTTCCCCATGGAATTTCTTTTTTCTTTTCACTGCCAGAAGAATCAGGAAAAGAAGAAGGCACCACAGACTCTCGTAGAGAAACACCGGGCTTACCTGAATGAAGGAAACTCCTCCTTCAGAGATCAGGTTTTCCCTCATCAGTTGTGTTACCTCTCCGGAACGGACTGCTGAAATGGGAAGCTGCATGGCAAAGATACCATCCGTATATTCCCCGAAGGATTCTCTGTTAAAAAGATTCCCCCAGCGTCCGACAGCCTGTCCTATGAGAAGTCCCAGGGCAGAGGTATCTGCCATCTGCCAGAAAGACAGATGACTGGCCCTGCAAAAAAGAGCCGCTGCCAGAACTCCGCCTAACAGCCCTCCGTAAAACCAGACGCCGCCGCCTCTTAGGTTAAAGATCTCCATGGGATTTCCCTTGTAAAGGGTCCAGTTAAATCCCACATAGGAAAGCCGCGCTCCCACCACTGACGCAGCCAGTGAAAGGATGATCATATCAAGATATTTATCCTGATCCTGGTTGCTGCGCTTGGCTTCAAGTACCACAAAGGAGATGCCAAGAATCATTCCCACAGCGATGAGAATTCCATATATGGTTATTTCAAAACCGAAAATCTGAAAGGACTTCGGCACATAATCAAATTCCAGTCCCAAGTTGGGAAAACGGATCGACATCTCCATAAATCACCTTTTTATACGTTGAATCTGAACAGAATTACATCGCCGTCCTGAACAACGTATTCTTTCCCTTCCATTCGTACAAGACCTTTTTCTCTGGCGCCTGCGTAAGAACCGCAGTCCAGCAGATCCTGATAATTAACAACCTCTGCCTTAATAAAACCTCTCTCGAAATCTGTGTGGATTTTTCCTGCTGCCTGAGGAGCTTTTGTTCCGATTTTGATGGTCCAGGCTCTTGTCTCATCCTCTCCTGATGTCAGGAAACTCATAAGGCCAAGAAGGTGGTAGCTTGCACGCACCAGCTTCTCAAGTCCGGATTCTGTAAGTCCCAGGTCTTCCAGGAACATTTTCTTCTCATCGTCATCAAGCTCTGCAATTTCCTGTTCGATCTGTGCACAGATCACGAAAATCTCACTGTTCTGCTCTGCTGCAAATTTACGAACTGCCTCCACATGGGAATTGGATGCACCGTCGTCTGCCAGATCATCCTCCAGAACATTGGCAGCATAGATCACAGGTTTCCAGGTAAGAAGGTTGTAAGTACCCATCCATGCCTCTTCATCCTCAGACTCCAGTTCCATGGAAATCGCCATCTGTCCGTCTTCCAGGTGCTTCTTAACCTTCTCAAGGAAAGTCAGCTCTTTTGCAGCCTCTTTATCCATACGGGCTGTCTTGGTCACCTTCGCGATTCTTCTCTCCAGAATCTCAAGGTCTGAGAAGATCAGCTCCAGATTGATCGTCTCAATGTCGCGAAGCGGATCGATGCTTCCGTCCACATGAATAACATTGGAGTCCTCAAAGCAGCGTACCACATGAACAATGGCATCCACCTCACGGATATTTGCAAGGAACTGGTTTCCAAGACCCTCTCCCTTGGAAGCGCCCTTTACAAGACCTGCAATATCTACGAATTCGATCACTGCCGGAGTTACTTTTTTAGAGTGATAGAAATCTCCCAGAAGCTTCAGTCTCTCATCCGGTACTGTTACAACGCCGACATTAGGGTCGATCGTACAGAACGGATAGTTTGCAGACTCTGCTCCTGCCTTTGTCAAAGAATTAAACAATGTACTTTTTCCTACATTAGGTAAACCTACGATACCAAGCTTCATAGTAAGTCCTTTCTTCATATATGTTGATAATATGTTTGCTATAATTTAGTTTTGCTGAAATTACAAATACTTACATTATTTTACCATAACAATCTCCCTGCGTCCAGAGAATGATTTTCAGTCTCTGGACATAATCATGAGGAGAGTGCCTGATTCAAACGTCACCCGTCCCCTGTCTTCCAGAATTTCATTGCTCACAGTAAGCCCGCTGTCTGACGCAGTGAGATGATGTCTGTCAAGAGGATATTTAAACCCCTCCAGCGTCAGCCCGGTAACATCCCCTCCCATAGGGAAAAAAGAAATGTACTTTCCAAACTGCGGCTCCTTTTTCACTTCTGTCCCGCTGTCTATGAGAGAGATATAATTGTTGGGATCTGCTATGGAAACAGAAAGCCCCATCTCACGCCCCAGAAGAAGGAGCTCCATATTTGCGATCACATGATCCAGTCTTGTACCGGTAGCTCCCAGAAGAAGAATCTTTTTTCCTCCCTTTTCTGCAGCCAGGTGAAGGGCCGACTGGGTATCCGAATCATCCTTTTCCGGTTTCAGCCGTTTCACCTCGATTTCTCTGTGACTGGAGAGATATTTTTTTCCTTCCGCGGAAAGGCTGTCGAAATCTCCCACTGCCATGTCCGGAACCATGCCTGTTTTCATAAAAAACTCAAGTCCCTTGTCCGCAGCGATCATAAGAAACTTTCGTTTCTCTGATCCTTCCGCTATTTTTTCCAAAAAATCGAGGGCAAAACCAGTCTGGATATTGCCCCCGCTTACAATCACTGTATCTGTCATACTGTTCCCCGGCATTTATTCCCCGGCAGCCTCTTTCATCTTTGCAAGAGCTTTTCTGACATTTTTGGCTATGTCTCCGTTAAAGATGTAGGAACCTGCAACTAAGATGTTGGCTCCTGCCTGCACAACTGTTTCCAGTGTTCCGTCTGCGATTCCTCCGTCTACCTCGACATCGACATCCAGTTCTTCCCTGCTGATCAGTTCACGAACCTCCCTGATCTTTTCCGTACATTCATCCATGTACTTCTGACCGCCAAATCCCGGCTGCACGGTCATGATCAGAACCATGTCGATATCCTTAAGAAGATGGCTGATGTCATTTACAGGAGTCGCCGGCTTGATAGATACGCCGACCTTGATGCCGGCATCCCTGATCAGTTCCACCGTTCTCTCCAGATCCTCACACGCTTCTGCATGTACCGTAATGGAATCGGCTCCGCAGTCGACAAAATCCTGGATATATCTTTCCGGCTCTGTAACCATCAGATGTACGTCAAAAAACATCCTGGATTCTTTACGAATAGACTTGATCACGGGCATTCCAAAGGAAATGCTCGGTACGAAATCCCCGTCCATAACATCAATGTGGAGCCACTCCACACCTTCTGCCTCCAAGGTTTTAATCTGCTCCCCCAGTCTGTTAAAATCTGCTGCCAAAATCGAAGGGCACAATTGATACATCATTCAGAATCTCCTTTTCTCTTTCAGTTCTTCGTATAGTCCAAGATAGTCTTCGTATCTGAGACGACTGATCTTATGGTCTTCCAATGCTTCTTTTACCGCGCACTGGGGTTCGTGGATATGCCTGCATCCCTGGAATTTGCATTTCCCCTCATATTCCCGAAATTCAGGAAAATAATCCTTCAGCTCCTGTTCCTCCATATCTGTGAGATACAGAGAAGAAAATCCCGGCGTATCCACCAGGTAGGTGTCCTCCTCTACAGGGATCACCTGGGAATGTCTCGTCGTATGGCGTCCTCTTTTCAGCTTCCTGCTGATCTCCCCCGTTTCCATCTGTACACCCTCCTGGAGGGCATTGGTCAGGGAGGATTTCCCCACTCCTGAAGGGCCGGCCACAACTGTAGTCTTTCCCCTGAGTATATTCCGTATTTCCTCCAGGCCTTCCCCTTTCAGGGCGCTGGAAAGAATGACATGATACCCGCAGCCCTTATAAGTCTCATAAAGAAACTCCAATTCTTCCCGGGCTGCCAGGTCTTTTTTATTAAAACAAACCACTGCCGGAACTCCCTGCTGCTCCATCATGATCAGAAACCTGTCAAGAAGTAGGAAGTTCGGCCTGGGGTTTTCCATGGCAAAAATGACAAATGCCTGGTCAATGTTAGCTACCGCAGGACGGATCAGAGCATTCTTTCTGGGAAGGATGGCTGTAATATTCCCCACCTTTTCCTTCTCATCAAGAATCTCAATTTCCACGTTATCTCCCACAAGGGGCTTCTGGTTGTCCTTGCGGAAGATTCCCTTTGCCTTACACTCGTACACTTCGCTGTCTTCTGCGTAAATATAATAGAATCCGGCAATTCCTTTTATAATTTTACCCTGCATAGATCACTCTGCCTTCGTAAATTTAATAGGATAATGTCCAAGCTCCTGATACGTTCCGTTTACTTCTTCGGAAAGATAAAGAGTTCCGTCGCTCACTCCCGGCGCTCCTGTGATATTGAGATCATACGGGAACTGCAGAACCTGTCCCTCTACAATGACAGATGCTTTGGATTCTCCGCCGACCTCCTGGATCAGTTCCAGACGCACAGGACCTCCTGCATAGCCAGTAGGTGTATTCAGGCTCTGGGTGCATTTCCACACCTCACCGTTTGCTGCTGCCTGCTGCTGCGCCGCATCTGACTGCTGTGAAGAAGCTGTGCTGTCCGCAGTTTTCTCCGCTGCCTGAGCAGGATCTGTATTTCCGGTACTCACTGTAATCGTAATACCATCATCGGGATCTACCCATTCATAGGCATCCGGGCTCTGGGAGATAACCTCTCCTGCCGGAACCTCGCTGCTCATCTGTTTCTCCACTCTGACATCCAGGAATTTACCAAGGGCAGTAATGGCATCATCCTCTGCTGTTCCCACAACACTTGGAACCTCATAGCTGTCTCCGTAATCTACGCCGCGGCTGACTACCAGAGTGATGGTATCTGTAGATTTCACCGTTGTCCCTGCTTCCGGGATCGTATAGTATGCGTAACCCGGATCTACGAAAGGATAACCGTTTTCATCAAGATCGCTGTATTCTT
This sequence comes from Clostridiales bacterium, assembly GCA_019416265.1. Classification (GTDB taxonomy): domain Bacteria; phylum Bacillota; class Clostridia; order Lachnospirales; family Lachnospiraceae; genus Blautia_A. Next base: position 21,439 of record DXXQ01000076.1, read on the forward strand.
TCTGCAGGGTTACTGTAAAGCCCATATCCTCCAGGATCTGCTGTGCCTCAACCCCGGTACGTCCGTCTGTTTCCGGAACCTTTACTTCCTGTGCGCCCTTGCTCACATAATACTGTACAATGGAATATGCCTGCACCTTTGTTCCCGGCTCAACATCCTGTCTGCATATTCTGCCCTTTTCCTGGGTAGATGCTTCTTCACCCATGAACTGGATTCCGATATGCATATCCTTCGTCATCTCAGTGGCTTCCGCCTCAGTTTTTCCTACCAGATTCGGAACAACGACAAGACTCTCGTCATCCTTGGACTGACTCTGTACCTGGGGTTGGCTTTCTCCCGGATTTTTGTCTCCGCCGATCAGTCCCACTGAGCGCGCAATGAAAAAGATTGCTCCTATCAGAATCGCAGCGCCGCCGATAAAGGCCACAATGGTAAGTCCATGATTAACGCCTCTTTTTTTCTTTCTGCGGCTGCTCTTGCCTCTGGAGGCTGTGCTGCTTCTTCTTCCTGTATCGCGCTTCTGCTGCTTTCTTCTGTAGATTTCTTCCTCTGAGTCCTCATAATCCGTCTCATTGATCTCTTCTTCCAGACTTGCTGCCTCCGGCTTGGTAATCTGCTTCGGCGTATGCTTAATCTCGCCTAATTCCTTATCGGAAATAACAACTGTCTTCGCCTCTGTGTCCACAGAGGTCAGTTTCACGAAATCTCCCTGAGGATCGATCAGAGAGTGCTTCAGATCAGCAATCACATCCTCCATACGGCTGTAGCGGCGGTCAACACTCTTCTGCGTACATTTGGAGATGATCTGCTCCAGACTGTTGGGCAGATCCTCCGCATAAATACTCGGAGGAACCATCTCCTCCTGAAGATGCTTGATGGCGATCGCCACAGTTGTATCTCCGTCGAAAGGCACTCTTCCGGTTACCATCTCATAAAGGGTGATTCCAAGAGAATAGATGTCGCTCTTCTCATCGCTGTATCCGCCTCTTACCTGCTCCGGAGAGCTGTAATGTACAGATCCCATTACATTGGAGCTGATCGTATTGGAGGATGCAGCCCGGGCGATTCCGAAGTCTGTCACCTTTACTTTTCCATCCATGGAAATAATAATATTCTGGGGCTTCACATCACGATGTACGATTCCGTGGCTGTGAGCTGCCTCCAGTCCCATAGATACCTGAATTGCGATACTTGTAGCTTCCTTGACAGAAAGTCTTCCCTTCTTGGAAATATACTCCTTCAAAGTGATTCCTTCAATCAATTCCATAACAATGTAGTAAACGCCTTCATCGTCTCCTACGTCAAATACATTTACAATATTCGGATGCGTCAGCCCGGCTGCTGCCTGCGCCTCGCTCCGGAACTTGCGAATAAATGTGGTGTCCTCCCTGAATTCAGGTTTAAGCACCTTTACAGCCACAAAACGGTTCAGCTTATGATCCTTCGCCTTATAGACATCCGCCATTCCGCCGGTACCGATTTTTCCTAATATTTCATAGCGTTCCGCTATAATCATTCCCGTCTTTAACATTTCTCCACCTCATTTGTGAATGGTTCTATCAATACTATTGCAATATTGTCCTTGCCGCCGTTGCGGTTTGCTTCCTCAATAAGAGTCCTGCCTTTTTCCTCCGGACTTTTATCCTGCTCCAATATAATTTCCTCGATCCTGCTGTCCTCCACCATATTGCTGAGTCCGTCTGAACACATCAGAATTGTACATCCGGACTCCAGTCTGAGATCAAAGAAATCGATATCAACTGTTTTTTCCGCACCCAGCGCTCTGGTGATCACATTCTTATCCCGGCGGTTTCTTGCCTCCTCGGCATTGATCTCGCCTCTTCTCACCAGTTCCTGCACCCATGAGTGGTCTTTTGTTATCTGCTGAATCTTCTCGTTGATCATATAAAGACGGCTGTCTCCCACATTGGCCACATAAGCGTAATGTCCCACGATCGTAGCCACTACCATGGTCGTTCCCATGCCTTTGCGTTTTTCGTCGTTTTCCGCCTGATTGATAATTTCCGTATTTGCACTTTCAATGGCATGACGGATTACTTTTATAGGATTGTAATCTGCGTCCTGACCGATTTCATCTACCATAGTCTGTACCGCATGAGAGGACGCATAATCTCCTGCATTATGACCGCCCATTCCGTCTGCAACAACAAACAGATTTGGAAGATTTCCAACCGGGTCCGAGGAGGCAAACACATAATCCTGATTTGTTGTTCTTAGTTGCCCCACATCAGTAGCTGAATATACCCTCATGTCACTTCTCGCTTTCTGTTTTTTCCATATAGCTTTTTCTTAACTGTCCACAGGCACCGTCAATATCGCTGCCCATTTCCCTTCTAATAGTAACATTTATTCCGCATTTTTCAAGTTTTATTTTAAAATTCTCCACTGCCTGGCGGGTAGAACGCTGAAAAGAACGCTCTTTTATCGGGTTGACCGGAATCAGATTGACATGGCAGTTGATGTCTCCGATCTTCCCGGATAACTCCCTCGCATCCTGATCGCTGTCGTTGACTCCAGCCACAAGACTGTACTCAAATGTGATCCTCCGTCCTGTCTCCGCGAAATAATTCCTGCATGCATCCAGAACCTCATCCATTGTATATTTTCTGGCAATGGGCATCAGTTCCTGACGCTTTTCGTCGTTTGGCGCATGAAGGGAAAGCGCCAGTGTCATCTGCAGCTTCTCCTTCGCCAGCTCATACATTTTCGGAACAAGGCCGCAGGTAGATACCGTCAGGTTTCTCTGGCTGATGTGAAGTCCTCCCTCTTCTGTAAGGATATGTATAAACCGCAGAAGATTCTCATAGTTATCCAGAGGCTCTCCTGTTCCCATCACCACCACATTGGAAACTCTTTCTCCGCTCAAAACCTGAATTCTGTAAATCTGATCCAGCATTTCAGAAGCAGTAAGGCATCTTGTGAGACCGCCGATGGTCGATGCGCAGAAGCGGCATCCCATCCTGCAGCCCACCTGAGAGGAGATACATACGGAATTTCCGTGCCTATAACGCATCAGTACACTTTCTATCACATTTCCGTCACTTAAGCGGAACAGATATTTCCTTGTACCGTCAATTTTGGAAATCTGTACATCTACCATTTCCAGAGCTGTAATGGGATAATCCTTCAATTTCTCTTTCAGGCTTTTGGGAATATTAGTCATTTCATCGTAGGAAGTGACAAGCTGCTCATGAAGCCAGCTGTAAATCTGCTTTGCGCGAAAAGGCTTGTCCCCTAACGCAGCCATCAGAGCTTTGAGTTCTTCCATATTCATAGACTTAATGTCTGTCATATTTTATTTTCTCCTAAATCTTGCAATGAAGAAACCATCTGTTTTATGTACTCCGGGAAGAAGCTGCAGATATCCCAGCGCTGTTGTCTCGCTGTGAAGCTCTTCGGGAAGATAGGGATCCAGACTTTCCAGCTTGAACGCCGGATGATTGTTCAGGAACCACATCATATTTTCTTCATTTTCTTCTTTGGCAATGGTACAGGTACTGAATACAAGAACTCCCCTTGATTTCACATACTCTGCCGCCTTATCCAGAATATTCCTCTGAAGGATCACAATATCCTCCTGCTTCTGAGGCGTTACTCTGTATTTGATCTCAGGCTTCTTGCCGATAACACCATAGCCGGAACAGGGTACGTCTGCAATGACAATATCTGCCTTACATTCAGATTCTACATCAAATACCGTTGCGTCCTGTACCTTCGCCTGTACGTTGATGGAACCGGTCCTCCTGATATTTTCTTCGATCAGTCCCACCTTATAATCGCTGACATCTCTGGCATCCACGATACCGTAGCCTTCCATTTTGTCTCCCACATGAAGGCTCTTTCCTCCCGGAGCCGCACAGAGGTCAATGACATAGTCCCCTTTTTGGGGAGCTGCCGCCTCTGCCACCAGCATAGAGCTTACGTCCTGAACCAGGATCTTCCCTTCGATGAAAGCATCCAGAGTCAGAATATGGTTAAAATCCGAGATTTCATATGCATAGGGCAGATAAGGCGCCGGTTTTACCTCGACTCCCTGCTCCACCAGACTTTTATATATTTCATCCTGAGACTCTCTATAAGTCCTGCAGCGCACGGTAATAGGCTTTTCCTTCAGAAAATCAGCCAGGATCAGCTCTGTTTTTTCTTCTCCGTAGTCCTGTAACCAGCGATTCACAAGGATTTCCGGCATAGAATACTTCACAGACAGATATCGAACCAGTCCATCCTCTTTTTTGGGAAGCTCCAGTGTATCTGCTTCTCTTGCAATGGTACGCAGAACTCCGTTTACAAAGGGCTTCAGATTATAAAACCCTTTTCTCTGGGCAAGCTTCACCGCTTCATTACACACAGCGCTGTCCGGAACACTGTCCATAAATTTGATCTGATACACAGCGCTCCGCAGAATTTCCCGGATCACAGGCTTCATTTTGTCCACTGTGATCTTGGAAAACGAATCGATTATATAGTCAATAAAAATTCTGTATTCCAATGTTCCCTCGCACACACGGGTAATAAATGCCCGCTCCTGTTTGGGAAGGAACTGATATTTGGAAAGGGCATTGCGGATGGCAATGTGACTGTGTTTCCCTTCCTCTTCGATTTCAAGCAAAATTTCCAGAATCATCTCTCTGGTATTTATTCCATTAGTCACTGTCTCTTCTTCCTCCGGCAAGTATGATCAGTCTTACAAGCTGCAGCACAGACGATGCCAGCGCCGCCACATAAGTCATGGCTGCTGCAAAAAGCACCTTTTTCGCTCCTTTTACTTCTCCGTCTCCCAGGATTCCTGTTGATCCCAGCATTCTCAGCGCCCTTGAGGAAGCGTTAAACTCCACGGGAAGGGTGACAAGCTGAAACAGGACGGCAAGGGAAAATAAAACGATTCCCACTGTGAGAAGCGGACGGATAGAGAAGATCAGCCCTGCCAGAAACAGCGGCCAGGAAAGTGTAGAGCCGATATTTGCCAGGGGTACGATGGCAGTTCTCAGGGAAAGAGGCGCATAATTGATGGCATGCTGAATGGCATGTCCGCATTCATGAGCCGCTACTCCTACCGCAGCCAGAGAAGTTTTATTATAACTGTCCTCGGAAAGACAGACTCTTTTCGTTCTCGGATCGTAGTGATCCGTGAGACTTCCGGAAATCGGTACAATCTCCACATCCGTAATCCCGGCAGCTCTGAGAATCCTCTGTGCTGCCTCCGCTCCCGTATATCCTGAAGCGCTTCGTACTTTTTTATATACGGAAAAGGTACTTTTAAGCTTTGCTGAAGCCGCCAGGGAAATCAGCATACCTATGATCAGCAGAAAATAAGTTGGGTCAAAACCGTAATATCCGTATCTGTACATCTAATCACTCCTTGCAATTCTTGAAAACCGTTTCCTCGTCAACCTTGTAACCGCGCAGGAACGCGTCAGCCTCCATGCGCTTCTTGCCCTCAAGCTGAACCTCTGTAAGCACCAGAATGTCTTTGCCGCAGGCCACATGAATACCGGATTTATCTGCCTTCAGCACTCTTCCGGGTTCCGGGGCGATTTTTTCATCTGTATGTGCCCCTCCGATGATCTGTACTACCTCGCTTCTCCATACCTTCAGAGTTTTGCCGTTAAGATAAGTATATGCGCTTGGCCACGGATTCATACCACGGACCAGACGCTCCAGTTCCACGGCGCTTTTTGAAAAATCAAGAAGTCCCATCTGCTTGGTGATCATTGCCGCATAGGGCGTGGGGCTTTCTTCCGGCTGTTTCTCATAGACGGCTGTTCCGTTTTCAATGGACGGCAGAGTTTCTGTCAGAAGCTTCGCTCCCGCTTCTGCCAGTTTATCGAAAAGGCTGCCGCCTGTTTCTTCTTTGTCCAGAGGGACTGTAACCTTGGAGATCATGTCTCCGGTATCTATTCCCTCTCCCATTCTCTGAATGGTAACACCGGATTCTTTTTCTCCGTCAATGACTGCCTGCTGGATAGGCGCTGCCCCTCTGTATTTCGGAAGCAGGGATGCATGGATATTGATACATCCGAATTTCGGCAGCTCCAGGATCTCTTTTGGTATGATCTGACCAAAGGCAGCTACTACGATGATGTCCGGATTCGTTTCCTTCAAAAACTCCAGAAATTCCGGATTATTTCTCACCTTTGCAGGCTGTACAACTGTAAATCCGTGCTTCATCGCTTCTTCTTTCACAGGAGTCGGCATCAAAACCTTGCCTCTTCCCTTCGGTTTATCCGGCTGAGTCACAACTGCAGCCACTTCATACCCCGCTTCCGCAATCGCCTTCAGAGGCGGCACTGCAAAGTCAGGCGTTCCCATAAACACAATCTTCATATAAACTCCTCTCAGCTCTGTCCGTTTTCACAGCATCTGCTGCGGCACGAAAACAGGCTTCTTATTCCTCATCCTCGTCATAGGTTACCCGGTGGAGCTCGCCTTCCACAAGCTCTGTGTAAATATGTCCGTCCAGATGATCGATCTCGTGGCAGAACGCGCGGGCAAGAAGTCCCTCTCCCTCATATTCTACTTCTTCCATATTAATATCAAGAGCTTTTACTTTCACATAATTGGGGCGGGTTACCTGTCCTGCCATTCCCGGTACGCTTAAGCATCCCTCATCTCCTGTCTGCTCTCCTGCAGTTTCCAGAATCACAGGGTTGATCAGCACGATCGGGCCGTCGCCTACATCGATAGTGACAATACGTTTCAGGATTCCCACCTGTACTGCCGCAAGTCCAACGCCCATTGCATCATACATGGTATCAAGCATATCAACGATAAGCTCACGGTTTCTCTGTGTCATCTCATCTACCGGTCTGCTGACCTTATTTAATACGGGATCGCCTTCTGTTCTGATTTTTCTAAGTGCCATTTTTTTCTCCTTTTCTTTCTGATCTTCTGCTTTTTTATTTTATCAGCTAAAATCAAATTGTATGTATATTTTCCGGAATCCGGAATTTATGTCAATATATTTCTCCAGTTTATTTTTTATGCTCACCAGAGTTCTGTATTCTTCGTGCTTTAAATAAATAACCTGTCTGTAAATATCCTTTACCTTTCCCACAGCCGCATAGGCGGGACCGATCACATGGAGATCCTTTCCCGGATATACCCTGCGGATATAAAGCTCCAGATAATGCATGGCCCGGCTCAGCAGTTCCTCCTCTGCACAGGATCCGAGAACTGCCAGCATATGGGCTGCCGGAGGATAGTCCAGAAGCATCCGATAGCTCATCTCTTCCTCATAAAATGCCTGATAATCCTGGGCTGCAGCCGCTTGTATACTGTAGTGCTCCGGATGATAGGTCTGAATCACAGCCTCACCCGCTCCCCGGCCTCTTCCGGAACGTCCGACTGCCTGACAGAGAAGCTGGAAGGTGCGTTCTCCGCATCGGTAATCCTCTGCATTCAGGGAAATATCTGCAGCGATCACTCCCACCAGTGTCACAGCCGGAAAGTCATGTCCCTTGACGATCATCTGAGTTCCTATGAGAATATCTGCCTCATGGGCTGCAAAGGAAGCCAGAATCCGTTCATAGCTTCCCTTGGTCCGTGTCGTATCATAGTCCATACGGAGAACCCCGGCCTGGGGGAATTCTTTTTTGAGCACCTGCTCAATCTGCTGAGTTCCTGCCTTAAAACCTCCGATATAAGGTGAACCGCATACCGGGCATTTCTGGGGCTTGGGTTCTTCATAACCGCAGTAATGACAGATCAGCCTTCCGTGGCTGTGCTCGGAAAGAGATACGTCGCAGTGAGGACATTTCATCACATGGCCGCAGGAACGGCAGGATACAAATCCGGCATATCCTCTTCTGTTGAGAAACAGCATTGCCTGCTCTCCTCTGTCCAGACGCTCCTTCAAAGCCTCCTTCAGCTTTCTGCTGAGTACAGAACGGTTTCCTGCTTTTAATTCTTCCCGCAGATCCACAATTGATACCTGAGGAAGCGGCCGGCTGCCATATCGGTTCTTTAGTCTGACAAGGCCATACTCTCCTCTCAGGGCGCAGCTGTATGCCTCCAGCGAAGGAGTTGCCGATCCCAGAACTACCCGGGCATTCTCCAGAGCAGCTCTGTAGATCGCGGTCTCCCTTGCATGATACCGGGGACTGTTTTCACTTTTATAGCTGGCCTCATGCTCCTCGTCAATGATAATAAGCCCCAGTCTGCTAAAAGGCGTAAACAGGGCGGATCGGGGACCTACCATAATCTGGATTTCTCCCCTTCGCGCCCTTTTAAACTGGTCGTAACGCTCTCCCTGGGAAAGTCTGGAATTAATGACCGAAACCTTATCTCCGAAACGCCCGCAGAATCTCTGCACCGTCTGATAGGTAAGAGCAATCTCAGGAATGAGTACAATGGCCTGCTTTCCTTCTTCGATGACCTTTTGGATCAGTTTCATATAAACCTGAGTTTTCCCGCTTCCCGTCACTCCCTCCAGAAGCACCGGCCTTGGATCAGAGCTTTCCCACTCTGCAAGAATCCCCTCAACCGCCTGCTCCTGCTGGGCTGTAAGAGGCATCTCCTCTGTCCTCACAGTGCTGCTCCTGTCTATGGGATTTCTGGCAACCTCATCTGTTTCCAGACGCAGGATCCCCTCCTCCGCAAGTTTTCCCACTACAGAGGAGGTAGCGTTCAGTTCCTTTACAGCCCGGGAATGGTCGATTCTTTTTTCCGTGAGGAGGGCCCGGACAAGCCTCGCTCTTGCCTTGCACCTGCTTTTTTCCAGCTTCTGCAGAACTTCTTCCGCTTCTGTTTCCGATATGTTCAGGCAAATATACCGCTTCTCCTTTGCCCGAACCTTCTCCTGAATGGGAAGCACGGTCTTAAGAGCCTGTATCATGGTAGATCCATAATTTTCCTTCATCCAGGACGCAAGCGCTATCAGCCTTGATTCCGTCGTCTCCTCATTGCTGCAGAGTCCGCAGATTTCTTTCATTTTTTCGGGGTCAAATCTGGCTTCTCCCGAAAGTCCGATGACATATCCTTTCCTTATATAATTGCCTTTTCCAAAAGGAATGGAAACTACCATTCCCATGTGTATTTCCTTTTCCAGCGCCTTTGGCACTATGTACTGAAAGCTTCTGTCCAGTTTTTCATGAGAAATATCTATAATAATGTCCGCATATATCATGAAATCTGCTCTTTCTTTTTTCTGTTCTGCTGTTTACCAGCAATTTTTGTTTTTTCTTTATTTTCCTTCCAAAATTTCCTGAATCAGCACACGTTCATCCATGGGGTATTTCTTCCCCCTGATTTCCTGGTAGTCCTCATGACCTTTTCCGGCAAGTACAATGATGTCTCCCGGTTCACCGTGATGGATAGCGTAGGCAATGGCTTCTTTCCTGTCAATGATCTCTACATATTTACCGTCTGTTTTTCCAATGCCGGTCTTAATGTCGTCAATGATCGCCTGAGGATCTTCGTTTCTGGGATTGTCGGATGTGATGATCGTAAGATCAGCCAGACGGCCGGAAACCTCTCCCATCTCATAACGGCGCAGTCTGGAACGGTTGCCTCCGCAGCCGAACAGGCATACCAGTCTGTGAGGATGATATTCTCTTAAGGTTCCAAGAAGGCTCTCCAGAGCCATGGCATTATGCGCATAATCGATCATCAGCGTAAAATCATCCGATACCTTGATCATCTCAATGCGTCCCTTTACCTTTGCCACCTTCAGAGCTTTTATGATATTCTCCTGTGAAACATGGAAGTGACGGCAGATAGCGATGGCTGTCAGGGAATTATAAATACTGAATTTGCCCGGAATGTCGATTTCCACCGGAAAGTCAAGAAGCCCCCGAAGCTGGTAGGAAATTCCCAGATATCCCTTTCCGCCGATCAGCCTTGATTCCTCTGCCCTGAGATCTGCCTCCGGAGAGAAACCATAGGTTTCCAATTCACAGGTATGTCCTTCTACGATCTGCTGAAAATGTTCGTCATCTCTGTTTACAATTCCCACTCTGCACTGCTTCAAAAGCATGGATTTACAGCTTAGATAATGGTCGAAATCCCTGTGCTCATTTGGTCCGATGTGATCCGGTTCAATATTGGTAAAAATACCGAAATCAAACACAAATCCCTGTGTCCTGTGAAGCATCAGTCCCTGGGAGGAAACCTCCATAACGACACAGTCACAGCCTGCATCTGCCATTTCACGGAAATATTGCTGTACTACATAAGACTCCGGAGTCGTATTTGCGGCGGGGATCACCTTATCTCCTATGATCGCCTCAATGGTACCGATCAGACCTACCTTATAACCGGCATTTTCCAGAATAGATTTCACCATATAGGTCGTTGTGGTCTTTCCCTTGGTTCCTGTAATACCGATAACCTTCAGTTCTTCTGCAGGATGTCCGAAATACGCCGCAGAAATAAATGCCATTGCATAACGGGTATCCTGCACAAGAATAACGGTGACATCCTCCGGCGCCTCTACCGGTTCCTCCACCACCAGAGTCTTCGCCCCTTTTTCCAGTACATCCGGTATAAATTTATGTCCATCAACAACTGCACCTCGGATACAGATAAAAAGGGAGTCCTTTTCAACTTTTCTAGAATCGTAAACAACAGTGGTCACATCCCTGTCTGTACTTCCCTGCAGGCAGGTGTAATCCAGACGGTCTAATAAAGATATTAATTTCATGATACTGCCTCCTGTCGTAATTTTGATTACTGTTCACCTTTCACAGCATCAAATTATATTCCTTATTAGAATAGCACACCTAAACCGCCTTTTCAATCTTTGCTTTTCCCTTTCCGCTTCCAAAAAACACCTGCAGCCGACAAAACGGCGGCACTCAAAAGCATGAGAAAGACTCCAATCTCTGTATCGTCCCCAGTCTTTGGCTGAGAGGCTGACGGATATGCGCTTTTTCCCAGTCCTCCGGACTGATAATCCACCTGATATCCGCTGTACGGATTTGCAGTGGGAGTTGGTACAGACATTGCCACATTCACCTTCGACTGAGACTCATACGTTTTTGTTCCCGTCTCCCTGGAAATAACTGTCACCTGATTTACCAGCTCCTGTGAAGCAAAATACTGGGGGAGCGTCACAGAAGCCTGCAATGCGAAAGTCTCACCCGGAGCAATCTTTTCGATCAGCGCCTGTGTGCCGGCAGCATTTAAAGTCACGCCCTCTTTCGGAAGAAATTTTGCCTGTACATTTGCTCCGAGAAACCGCTCTGTGCTCAATACAGAATGAAGGGTGCGCTCTCCTGTATTGCGGATGCAGATCTGATAATGAATGGTATCTCCGGAATAAGCCTGTGTGCGGTCTGCCGTCTTTTCCACTGTAAAATCCGCTTTCAGAGGAAGGACGTTTATTTCTGTAAGCGCTTCCTTTCTTATTGTTTCCCCTTCCTTTTGGGGACAGGGCGCCTGAGCCGTAACCTTATGTACAAAATTTCCTTCCTCTCCTTCTTCAAGCTGCACCGTCATATAAAGGCTTACTGTTTCCCCTCTGCCCAGCGCAGGGATCATTGCCTGCCTTCCCTGAACCTGAACTCCCTGGGCAGCCTCCCAAACGGCCTTGATCTGCCCCGGATCTGTTTTCCGGGATTCGAACTCGCTTTTTATCACAATATCTTTCAGAGGCATATCTCCCGTATTGACTGCCTGCATTTCATAGACACAGGAATTTCCCGCTTTTATCTCCGGTGTACGGGGCTTTAATTTCAGTTCAAAATCAGCTCGCCCTTCCGCCACCTCAAGTACCGGGGACGTCCCCTGAACCAGAATTGTACTGTCCAGTCCCCTTGTCTCCAGAAGATGCAGCCCAGTCCCTGAACAGTCCTTATTCAGCGGCTCATCCTGACTCACCGGAAAAAGGCTTACTGCTGCCGGATATCTGTATTCCTCCCGCAGTCCGGCCTCAAATTCAAGGCGCAGTCTGTCCTCTGTAAGTTCAGACAGGTTCACGGGATATACAACCTTATAAAGAACCACTGGTTCTCCCTTCTGATTCACTGCATTTACTTCCTCAATCCAACTGCTTGCGGGCAGAGTTTCCCCCAGGGGCCGGAAAAATTCCGAAACATAATTCTCTACAAAAAGCTGTACCTCCGGATTCTCCGCCTCTCCCTGAGGAGCCTCTTCATAACCTTCTTCAAAAACCGGTTCCTTCCGGGCATATCCCTCTGCATACCCTTCCTCATAATTTCCTTCTGCTGCCGGCTCCTCCTGCTCTGTCCCGGTTTCCTGTTCCGGAAATTCTTCTCCGGCAGCTTCGTCTGCTTCTTCCCTTTCTTCTGCTCCTACAGCTTCTTCCTGTTCTTCTCCTTCATCCTCCAGCGGGCTTTGTGCCGGTTCCTCTTCCTCCCAGCCATCCCACTGCGCAGACTCCGACGGTTCCTCCGTAACTCCTCCTATGGTTTCTTCCTGCTGCTCCTGAGGCTGATCGGGATTTTCCGGAACTTCCGGCTTCTGTAAATACTGTTCCCTGTAAGTCAAAAGTCCGTTCACTTCCATACTGATCACTGCTCTGAAAGGATCTCCCTCCGCCCACTGTGCCGTCTGTACAATGCTCAGTTCCTTCTTATCCACATCGGATGCCTTTATCTCAGCCGTTTGTCCCCATGATGCACAAACAGCCGCCGTAAAAAGAATTGTCGATACGCCAAGGCTTTTCGCCTGTTTCCATATTCTGTTTTTCATAAACTCTCCCTGTCTCCGGTCAGAAATCTGCCGGTCAAAAATCCATCCACCAATATCTGCACTTAAAACAGAACATACATAGGCATCGCTCCTTCCCTATTCAGTCTTTTCATAAAAATTGGATATCTGCGCCGATCTGGCATTGTGAAAGATTCCATTTCTGAAGATCCAGAAATGAGATGAATTTACCTTACCACGTTCTCCCATGGATTACAAGACAGGAATGGAAATCTAAACAAATTTTAAGATTTATTTAGAAATTTTCCATTTCTTTTAGAAATGAGACATACTTTGCACACATTTTCCCTATATAATAGGTCTTGGATAGATGAAATACCACTCTCTATCTCCCCCCTCAAAAAAAGCAGCAGCCTCCGTTCCCAAACACGGAGGCTGTTTGTTTTCCTGATATTTTTCTAAAATATTTTTTCTCACACTGCCGTTTTAGGCAATCTTCTATTGCAATTCCACCCCTGTTCTTTTATAATGTAACATATTGATAATCTGTTCAAAACAGTACGATCAGAAAGGTTACATATTATTTTTTTACTTAAAATAATCATGCATAAAATCTAAGAAACGAGGTATTTTCTATGAGCGAAAAAACAGTAGTCGTTGCATTGGGACACAGAGCACTGGGCACTACACTTCCGGAACAGAAGGATGCAACGAAACAGGCAGCTAAGGCTATCGCAGACCTTGTAGAAGAAGGCGCACGCGTAGTAATTACCCACAGCAACGGCCCCCAGGTCGGTATGATCCACACAGCTATGAACGAATTCGGTAAAGCACACCCGAATTACACCTTTGCCCCGATGTCTGTCTGCTCCGCAATGAGCCAGGGCTACATCGGCTATGACCTTCAGAACGCCATCCGCGCAGAGCTTATTTCCCGCGGTATCTATAAGCCGGTCAGCAGCATTCTGACACAGGTTGTGATCGACCCTTACGATGATGCCTTCGCAGAGCCGGAGAAAATCATCGGCCGTGTCCTGACCACCGAAGAGGCAGAAGCAGAAGAACAGAAAGGAAACTTTGTCACAGAGCTTGCAGACGGAACCTTCAAGAGAATCGTTGCTGCACCGAAGCCTCAGCGCATCGTAGAGATCGAAACCGTCCGCGCACTGACAGAAGCAGGTCAGATCGTCATTGCTGCAGGCGGCGGCGGAATCCCGGTTCTTGAACAGGGAATCAATCTCCATGGCGCAAGCGCGATCATCGAAAAAGACCTCGCTGCAGGACTCCTTGCAGAAGAATTAAACGCAGATACACTTCTCATCCTCACAAGCGTTGAGAAGGTAAGCCTGAATTTAGGCAAAGACAGCGAAGAGTATCTGGGTACCATTTCCGTGGAAGAAGCAAAGAAGCATATGGAAGAAAACCAGTTTGCACCGGGCTCCATGCTTCCGAAATTTGAAGCGGGAATCTCCTTCCTCTCCAAAGGTGAAGGACGCCGTACCATCATTACAGACATCCCTCATGCCAAGGACGGATACGAAGAAAAAACAGGTACTATTATCAAATAAAAACAAAAAATCCTATTTAAAAAGCCCCGCACATGGCAGCGGGGCTTTTTTCATACTTTTCACTTTTCATTATGATCGGAGGACACCTGAAGCGTATCTTAAGCAATTACTCTCCCAGATGCCAGATATCGTCGTTGTATTCTGCAATGGTTCTGTCGGAGGAGAAGAACCCTGCTTCGCTGATGTTTTTCAGAGCCATTTTTGCCCATTTCTCAGGATTTACAGCGTAATCTGCAATTGCCTGATTTTTCCGTACTACATAAGCGTTAAAGTCCGGGAAGGTCTGGAACCAGTCTTTTCCTACCAGTTCATTTTTCAGACTGTTCAAGCTGTCTTCATTTCCCATTTCCATCATTTCTTTTCCTGTGAGGAAGTCTACTGCACGGCGGATATTTGCATCGGTTTCATACCACTCACGGGCACAGTAATCTCCCTTTTCATATCTGCGGATAACCTGCTCGCTGCACTGACCGAAAATATAAATATTTTCCTCTCCCACACAGTCTGCAATTTCCACGTTTGCACCGTCAAGGGTACCCAGAGTCACCGCTCCGTTAAGCATAAACTTCATATTTCCCGTACCGGAAGCCTCCTTGGATGCAAGGCTGATCTGCTCGGAAAGATCACAGGCAGGAATCATTTTTTCTGCCGCAGTCACATTGTAATTCTCGATCATAACGATCTGCATCCATTTAGATACCTCAGGATCTGCAGCGATCACCTTGGATAAGGTAAGAAGGGCATGGATAATATTTTTTGCAGTAACATAAGCAGGCGCTGCCTTTGCACCGAAAATAGCTGTGATCGGAGCTGCCGGAAGATGTCCGCTCTTAATCTCATAATACTGATGGATCAGGTATAAAAGATTTAACTGCTGACGTTTATATTCATGAAGTCTCTTGGACTGGATAGTAAACATGGACTTTGGATTTACTGTAACGCCCTGTTTTTCTTTGAGCCACTGCGCAAGCTTCACCTTGTTGTCCGCTTTGATCTCCATGATTTTTTCCAGTACTTTCCTATCATCCAGATATGCGCCAAGCTTCTTTAATTCCATAGCGTCCTTCTTGAAGCCGCCGCCGATCAGGCTCTCAATATACGCAGTCAGCTCCCTGTTGCAGGACAGAAGCCATCTTCTGAAGGTGATGCCGTTTGTCTTATTGTTGAACTTCTCCGGATACATCTCAAAGAAGTTATGAAGTTCGCTGTTCTTCAAAATCTCCGTATGAAGCGCTGCTACGCCGTTTGTACTGTGTGTAAAATGAATATCCATGTGAGCCATATGTACCAGACCATTACCGTCAATGATAGCTGTGCTCTGATCTTCCGTCTTTTCCTTTGCCAGGACATCCAGTCTGCGGATTACAGGCATTAACTGCGGAACAACCTCTTCCAGATAGGAAATCGGCCATTTCTCCAGCGCCTCTGCAAGAATGGTGTGGTTGGTGTAGGCGCAGGTATTTGTCACGATTTCTGCCGCTTCCTCAAAAGAGATTCCTTTTTCCATGAGAAGACGGATCAGTTCCGGGATCACCATGGACGGATGCGTGTCATTGATCTGGATCGCTGCAAAGTCTGCCAGATTATGGAAATCGCAGCCTCTTTCTCTGCACTCCTCAAGAATCATCTGCGCTCCTGCGCTGACCATGAGATACTGCTGGTAAATACGAAGCTTGCGTCCTGCGTCATCGCTGTCATCCGGGTATAAGAACAGGGTCAGATTTTTATCGATGGCATTTTTGTCAAACTCGATGCCTGTGCCGATGATTCCCTCATCCACAGTATCCAGGTCAAAAAGATTCAGTTTATTGGTACGTCCGTTGTAGCCTGTGACATCAAGCTGGTAAAGACGGGCTTCGTATTCTTTTCCTGCAAGGCTTACCGGATAAACCTTTCCGGTATCCTCTGCCCACTGGGCAGCGCTCAGCCAGTAATCCGGTGTTTCCTTCTGGAAGTTATCCTTGAAATTCTGGTGGAACAATCCGCAGTGATAGCGAAGACCCACTCCGTCTCCCGGCAGATTTAAGGTTGCCAGAGAATCCAGGAAGCAGGCAGCCAGACGTCCCAGTCCGCCGTTGCCAAGGCTTGGTTCCGGCTCTGCTTCTTCAAGCTCAGCCATGGATTTGCCGTTTTTCTCCAGAATTCTGTTGATCTCCTCATACATTCCGAGATTGATCAGGTTATTGCTTAACAGCTTGCCGATAAGGAATTCTGCGGAAATGTAATATAATTTACGTCCCTTTACCTCTTTTTCCTGATTTTTGCTCTCTTCTTTTACAACTGTCATTAATGCTTTGTAAAGCTCCTCATAGCTGCTCTGTGCCACGGATTTGCCGCAAATAACTTCCAGTCTCTTTTCTAATGCCATGTGAAAAATCTCCTTTCTTTTCTCATGTATGATTTTTTTCTCGTGTCTTCTGTTAAATATGTTATACCATTTCCCATGGAAAAATACCTGTACAATCTGGTCAACATATGATACAATCCTATCATTATGAAAGAACAGACAAAAACGCCGCACAAAGGCGGCGCCGGTTATCACGAAACAAAAAAACATACGGAATTCATGTTTCCCTACAATGTATATCTCTGCACCATCCCCGATGATTTCCCCTCGGTTTTCCTTCACTGGCAGGATACTATGGAAATCATTTATATTAAGAAAGGAGCCGGGATGGCTCAGGTGGATCTTTCCGCTTTTGAAATACACGCAGGAGATATTATCCTTATTCCTCCCGGACACCTCCACAGCCTCAGCCAGCTCCGGGGACAGAGGATGGAATACGAAAATATTATTTTTGACATGGAATTTCTGGGAAGCAGTGTGGTGGATGTCTGCAGTCAGAAATATCTGCTGCCCCTTTTAAACAGCCAGCTTTCCTTTCCTGTCTGTATCACTGCACAGGATGTTCATTACAATCGTTTTTCCTCCTGTCTCAACGACGCGGACGAGCTTTGCGACAAGCGTCCTCCCGGCTTCGAGCTCGGGGTAAAGGCTGATATCATGCAGCTCTTTTCCCTGATCCTGCGCTATAATGACACCAGCGCCCCCGCTCCGGAAGACCCTCTTCATCTGGAACGTCTGAAGCTTGTTCTAAACTACATTGAAGAAAATTATCAGAACCCCATCCGGATCCAGGATGCAGCCTTACAGTGTGGATACAGTGAAAGCCATTTCATGCGGTGGTTCCGTCAGATGACAGGCACCAGCTTCATCGGTTATCTGAACCGCTATCGCCTGGAAAGCGCCTTCAAAGAGCTGAAAAATTCCGGCAAAACCGTTCTGGAAATCGCGCAGGGCTCCGGCTTCGACAATCTTTCCAATTTTAACCGCCAGTTTAAAAAGCAGTTCGGCATTACCCCAAGGGAATTGCGGACGAAATAAAAAGACAAAGAAATGCGAAAGCTCCCCGAACGTACAACAGGGAGCTTTCTCTATGAGATGATCAAATTTGGAAAAAAAGCAATCTATCAGGGGAAGCATCCGCTTCCCGTTTTTTAAATCAGTGTACACACCGGATTTCCGGCTCCTGTCACTGTGACAGTTCCGTCCTTGCAAACAGTGATCGCAGTGGTATGGGTGTCCAGATCGTAATCCTTTCCATAGCCGTCGTCATCGTACAGGGAATATTCTGCCTCGTCTTTTACGAAATGAAGAAGTCTTAAGCTGGAGGCATCTGTCTCCGCTACACAGCATCCGCTCTTTGCAAGAGGAACGATACCGTTTGGACGAACGAAAATCAGAACCTCGTCCAGCTCTGCCTTCACATAATGGTGACCCTTGCTCAGGATTTCCGTCTCCATCCGGTCTTCACTCTTCATGCGATACAGCTTCATCTCCTCCGGAAGATATACATATCTGCCGCGGGCATTCTGTGTATAAACAGGAGCGATCATAATGCTCTCTCCCACCAGAAGCTGGTCTGATACAAGCTTCGCCTGCTCATCTTCCGGATAAGCAAAGGCAAGAGGGGTAAACATCATTTCATCCTTCAGTACGGATTTCATAAATTCACTGTAAAGGTATGGAAGAAGGGCGTAACGCAGTCCGATGATCCTGCGGAAGGCATCGGTGTTTTCGAACTGGTAAAATTCCTGCTCTCTTGTTCCAAGTGCAGAATGATTCCTCATCAGAGGTGTAAAAATCCCAAGTTCCAGCCATCTGAGCATCAGATCCTCTGTGGTATCGCTTCCGAAACCGCCCAGGTCTGCTCCTGTGTACATAAATCCACACATATTCAGCCCCGGGAGCATCTGAAGGTTCAGAAGAAGGTGTGACCACCAGGACTGGTTATCTCCCATCCAGATACCGCCGTAACGGTGCATTCCGATATAGGATGCCCTGGAGTACATCAGGATTCGTTTATCCGGCTCTATTCTTTCAAAGGCCTCCTGTGCAGATCTTGTCATATAGTAGCCATACAGATTGTGGACTTTGTCATGGCGGATGTTCTCTCCCCTGTAATTATGGTAAAAGCTTTCATAATCCTCTTTTCTGTTGGCTGTTCCCAAAACAAGATCCTTCACCTTCCAGAAATCTCCCACTTCAAGGTTTTTGCCCTTAAACTCTTCCAGTCCCTCAAAAACCTCTTTTAAGTGATCCTGAGTAAAGAAGATTGCCGGCTCGTTCATATCGTTCCAGAAGCCTTCGATTCCCTGATCTGTCAGAATTTTATATTTATTTCCAAACCACTCTCTCGCCTCATCATTCAGAAAATCAGGGAAATGAGAATTTCCGGGCCAGACGCCTACCGTCTGTTCTTTTCCGTCTGCCTTTTTGCAGAAATATCCGTTTTTGATTCCTTCTTCATAAACCGGATAGCCCTCTTCCACCTTCACAGCCGCGTCAATAATGGGAACAAGGTGGATTCCCTGCTCCTTCATCTCCCCGGCAAAGGCCTTCAGATCCGGAAAACGCTCCTGATCCACTGTAAAATCTTTATAGCGCTCCATATAGTCAATATCCAGATAAATGCTGTCCAGAGGAATATTTTTGCTTCTGTGTTCACGGGCAACCCTGCGGATATCCTCCTCACACTGATAGCCCCAGCGGCTCTGTCCGTAGCCAAAGGCCCACTTCGGCGGAATGTAGCTTCTGCCGATCATTTTTCGGAACTCTTTTACAATGGAAAGAATGGAATCCCCTTCCAGAATATAGAGCACATAGCCGCCCTCATCCATGGTGATCCGAATTTCTTCTCTTTTTTCATATCCCATATCAAAGCGGATTTTCTGGGGAGCATCCACAAAAACGCCGAAGGTTTCTTTTCCGTCCACCACGAAGAAATTGTGGGCGCCGTAAAGAGATCTGATGTTTTCCACATGGTTAGGATCATCGTTGCAGTGAGCCTCATATACCCAGCCTCTCTTGTTAATGCCTCGGATCGATTCTCCAAGACCGTAAACCGCTGTTTCCTCATCCATCCTGTATGTGTAAACAAGATCCGATTCCTTTGTCAGAAAAGGAACCTCTCCCTTCGTCTCCTCCACATCCATTACTACTGCTTCTGTTTCGATATATTTTCCAAATACATATTTGCGAACCATTATCTGTCCTCCTGCATTCTTTTTCTGTTCTCCAGTTCTTCCAGCTTGTCAAACACTCTCAGAATTTCCCCCACACTCCATGCCTGGGCAAAGCATCCTCTGGAAGAATTGGGAATCAGGCCGTCATAAATTTCCGGAAGCTGACCGATGCATCCCTCTCTCAGAGCGCTTTCCATCACCTCAAGCTGCTCCTTCACTGTCTCACACGCCTCTTCGCTTCCCCCGTTCACCTTTAAATACGCAAGATAATATGCTCCCAAAGGGAACGTCCAGACGGTTCCCTGATGATAGGAAAGATCCCGCTTCAACTGTTCGCCGCCATACTCCGGCACAAATTCCGGATCCCCGGGCTCCAGAGACCGAAGTCCATAGGGAGTGTACAGCTTCTCGTAAACTGTGTCCACTACCTTTCCCTCTTTTTCCTCGTCCAGCATGGTAAACGGCATGGAAACCGCCCAGATCTGGTTGCAGCGAACCTGTTCGTCGGAAGGAGTTCCTGAGATCACATCTCGAAGGCACTCCTTTTCTTCATTCCAGAATTTCTCAGTGAAATTCTTCTTCACCTTTTCTGCCAGCTCTTCGTATCTCCCGGGATACCCCAGCTCTTTTCCAAGCATATCCATAACGCAGAGGGCATTGTACCAGTAGGCATTGATTTCCACCGGCTTTCCATGTCGTGGAGTGGGAAGGATATCGTTGACACGGACATCCATCCAGGTCACCTGGTCGAGGCCTGATCCTGCGCAGATCAGCCCGTCCTCATCCATGTGGATATTGAAATCCGTTCCTTCCTGATAGTTTTTCATAATACTTTCCAGAACCGGCCACATCTCTTTCACAAACTCTTTATCCTGACATTTTTCATAATACAGGTAAAGGGCGTGAATGAAAAGAAGCGCCGCATCCACAGTATTGTACATGGGTTCGTTTCCGCCCTCCGGGAAAAGGTTCGGCATCAGGCCTTTCCTGCAGTATGCGGCAAAGGTTTTCAGAATACTTTTCGCAGTATCCATCTGTCCTGTGCTGATGCAGCATCCTCCAAGAGCGATCATGGTATCCCGCCCCCAGTCTTCGAAGAAAGGGTAACCGGCAAGTATCGTCTTTTCCCCTGTGGATTCCCTGTGGGAAATAAACTGATCTGCCGCCTTTACAAGCACCTGGGCAAGAGGCGCGTTCAGCTTCGCTGTATCCACAAGCTTTTTCCTGTACTGCACAGCCTCCTGAAAAATATCTTTGACGGAAAGCTTCTCCTTCTTCATGGAGTAGAGAATCTCCAGCTCCTCTGTTTTTCCTGCCGGAACTGTTTTTACAAGTTTATGATTGATGTAGGTATTTCCATGGCTGCATCTGCCGTCGCAGGCATCATAGGCATAAAATAGACCTTCGCAGAACTTCCCTTCAAAAGGAACCGTTTCCCCGTTTGTATCAAAATATACAGTCAGCCCTTCCGAATGGATCTCGTTCCCTTCCAAAGCAAATTTCTGTTCCTTTTTGAGAAGCTGTCCCTTCGCCGTAAACTGAAGATGAGGCGTCACCTCAAGCTTTACCTCTTTTTTGCTCCTGTTTTTTATGCGGTAGCGGACAGCCGCAAGATTTTCCCCCTGCTTCATGGCGATTTCCTTCACCACTTCCGTACCGTCCACATGAAATCTCCACTTCGGGAAATCTTCGAAGGTCACTGCATCCAGATGCTTAAAGCCTTCTTCGTTCCGGCTCTCATCCTCGTAATCCTGGGAAGAAAGATGCACTCTCCTCTTTTCCCCGGCTTCCTCTGTCTTTACCAGAACCTCCTCCAGCCTGTGAATCATATTACAGCGGAAATTCGGCGCTTTCACCGCCGCCATAAGAAGCGCATGGTCGTTTCGTGTATTTGAGCCAATCACTGTACAGGAGGAAAAACCGCCCAGACCATTTGTCAGAAGATACGCGTTCTCCTGTCCTCTTTCCTTTGTTTTCCAGTCCTGTTTTCCGTAAACAAATTTCATGCCTGTGTACTCCCTTGTTTTATTGGATTTTTGATTCCTGTTTGTTTTCCGCACCAGAGCCCTGTTCTTCTTTTTTCTTTACACTGCGTTTTTTCTGAGCAGGTCTGCTTCGAAAACTGATTTCTGTAAGCTGTTTTATTTTTTTCAGCAATTCCGGTGTGATCTGCCCTTCCTGCAGACGCCACTTCCAGTTACATCCAAGAGTGGACGGATGGTTGATACGCGCTTCACTGCCCAGTCCCAGGTAATCCTGAAGAGGAATGATACAGGTATTGGCAGTGCTCATCATAGCAAGGCGGATCATCTCCCAGTTCATCTCCCCGGCGGGAGTATCTGCATTGTTCATATAAGTATGTAAGAACAATTTGTTCTTTTTTGGTAATGTGTCATACCAGGAACGTATCGTATCGTTATCGTGGGTTCCTGTATAGACGACACAGTTTTTGTCATAATCGTGGGGGAGATAACCGGTATCCTTATCTGGTTCAAAGGCAAATTCCAGAACCTTCATGTTCGGGTATCCGCTGTCTGCCACCAGCTTTTCCACACTCGGCGTCATCAGCCCCAGATCCTCTGCGATCACTTCTCTTTTACCCAGTTTTTTCTCCAGAGTGGAAAAGAGCTCCATCCCCGGTCCCTTTTCCCAGTGTCCGTTCACTGCTGTTTCCTCCCCAAAAGGAATGGAATAATATTCATCGAAACCGCGGAAATGGTCGATGCGTACCACATCGTAAAGCTGATAACAGTGGTTCATTCTGCTTGTCCACCACTCATAACCGGTTTCCCTATGATACTCCCAGCGGTACAGAGGATTTCCCCAGAGCTGTCCGTCATCGGAAAAAGCATCCGGCGGACATCCGGCAACTGCACTTGGAAGGTTCTCCTCATCGAACTGGAAAAGCTCCGGATGCGCCCAGGCATCTGCGCTGTCAAAGGCTACATAGATGGGAATGTCCCCGATAATCTGAATTCCTTTCCCGTTGGCATATGCCTTCAGCTTTGTCCACTGTTCCATGAATTTAAACTGTAAATATTTCTGAAATTCGATCTCATAATAACATTCTTCCCTGTAATAATCCAGGGCATTGGGATATCTCAAACGGATGTCCTCCGCCCACTGGCTCCATGCCTTTCCTTCAAAGCGTTCCTTCACAGCCATGAAAAGAGCATAGTCCTCCAGCCAGTAGCCGTTTTCCCAGATAAATTTATGATATTCCGGATTTTTGTAAATGTTACTTCTTTTGTAGGCTGTGCGGAGAAGCTTATAACGCTGGCTGTAAATTTTTCCGTAATCCACAGAAGAAGGATCTTCTCCGAAGTCACATGCTCTGCATTCCTTTCTTGTCAGAACCCCCTCCTTCACCAGCTCATCCAGATCGATGAAATAGGGATTTCCCGCAAAGGTGGAAAACGACTGATAGGGAGAATCCCCGTAGCTGGTAGGTCCCAGAGGCAGGATCTGCCAGTAGGACTGCCCTGCCCTCACAAGCTGGTCAATAAATTTATATGCGCTTTTTGAAAATGCTCCGATTCCGTAATTTGACGGAAGACTCGATACTGGAAGTAAGATTCCGCTTGCTCTTTTCATACCCGTTCCTCTTTTCTCTTTCTATGGTCAACTCTTTTTTCCGTAAATCGCCGCGCTCACCGGCGCTGCCTTCTGTATTCCCGAGACTGTCTCAGGGTTTTCCCAGAGGAAGCTGCTGCTTCCGTCTGCCAGGAGCTCCCAGCTTCCCTCCGGAAGCCTGATTTCCTGTGTTTCACTGGTACTGTTAAAACATACTGCCAGGGTTTTCCAGCGGCTTTCCTGATTCTTTACAAAAAATTCCACCACACCTTTTCCTGCAATCTTTTTGCCGAAAATGTTTTCCCTGGCTTTTGGGGATTTATCCGTTATTCCGTCCATCTGTCTGCGCAGGGCGATCAGCCCTTTATAATACTTCAGGACATCTTCATATTCATAGCATCTCTTCCAGTCGATGCAGTTGATCTCCGGAGAAGACCGAAAGCTGTTTTCATCTCCCAGCTTCGTTCTTGCCCCTTCCTCTCCTGCCTGGAAAAATATTCTTCCCTGACAGCAGAAATATATGGCTGCAGCCAGCTTACAGGCTCTCACAACCTCCTCGTCCCTTGTTTCAAAGGGAAGCTCCGGCTTCAGGGTGATTTTTATTTTGTCCCACAGAGTCAGGTTATCATGGGCTGAAACATAGGATATGATCTGGGAAGGCGCCTTCACCTGGAAATCCTCCTTTGCTCCCACCCAGGCAGTTACGGACTCAAGGATCTCCTGCTCCAGATCTTCCCCTCCGTTTACAAAGCCCGCAACCTCCTCGTAGAACACATGGCCCTTGATGCAGTCTCTTGTATTGTCGCAGAAAACGCCTACATTCTCATCCAGAAAATGTATATTCTTTTTCTGACAGGGATGGAAGCCTTTCTGCATGGGGCTCTCCCCTGCGCTCCAGGGTTCTCCGTAAAGAAGAATCTTTCCTTTCCCGTAGCGAAGATCCAGCTCTCTGCGGATCATATCGAGAAGCTCTGTGTCGAGAAGTCCCATCAGGTCAAAGCGGAATCCGTCCATATGATATTCCTCCGCCCAGTAAAGCACAGATTCCAGAATATATTTTCCGCACATGGCACGCTCGCTTGCCACATCGTTTCCGCAGTCCGATCCGTCAGAAAAGCTTCCGTCCTCATACTGTCTGTAGAAATAACAGGGGTTCGTCCTGTTAAACCAGGAATCCAGAGAATAGGTATGGTTATAGACCACATCCATGATCACTCCGATCCCCTGTCTGTGAAGCGCCAGAATCGCCTCCTTCAGCTCCCGGATCCGCACTTCCCCGTTGTGCGGATCTGTGGAATAAGACCCCTCCGGCACATTGTAATTAAGAGGATCGTAGCCCCAGTTAAACTGGCTGTCCTCTCCGGCTTCGTCTACAGAGCCATAATCATAAACCGGAAGAAGCTGTACATGGGTAACCCCCAGTTCCTTGAGGTACGCTACGCAGGTAGGCTTTTTCCCTTCGTTGTTCAAAGTTGTGTTCTCCAGGGTAAAGGCCTTATATTTTCCCCTGTATTTTTCCGGCACACCGCTTGCCTCATCATAGGAAAAATCCTTTACATGAATCTCATAAATGACCTGGTCTTTTTCATGCTCCGGGCGTTTGTCTGTCTCCCAGCCGGGGGGATTTGTCTTCTCCAGATCCACCGCCATGCTTCGTACTCCGTTGCAGCCCGCAGCCTTTGCCCAGGGGTCTGCTGAAACTGTTTTTTCTCCCTGAAAATCCAGCTCATAGTCGTAGTAGGTCCCATGGCCTGCATGGGCAAGCTCAAATTCCCAGACTCCTTTTTCTCCTTTTTTCATGGGATAAGAGGCTGACACCGGGCAACTGTCATTTTCATAGACCCGCAGGGTAACCTGTTTCGCAAGAGGACTCCAGAGCTTAAAAGTAATCGAATCCTTTTTGCACACAGCGCCTAAGTCGTTCCCATTGTAGTTATATTTTTCATTGAATTCTTCCCTGTTGTATAAGTTTCTGAAGTCGTTTGCTGTCATTATAAGAAACCTTTCTGTCTGTTTTTTGTTTTCGTGATATTCAAAAAGATACTGCATAAAAATCTGCAATATCTTTTTGAAAAAGCTTTTACTTATTTTTTACGGAAGCATCCATCAGCCTTTTACAGCTCCGGAAATTCCATCTACATAATATTTCTGCATATACAGGAACAGTCCCGCGATGGGAATGGAGATCAGAACCGCGCCTGCCGCAAAGCTTGTATACCAGCTGTCGATATATTCTTTTTCCAGCATTTTCCAAAGACCGATGGCAACGGTATACTGGTCAGAGTTCGCACGGCAGATAACCTTTGCAAAGATGAAGTCCAGCCATGGTCCCATAAATGCAGTGAGGACTGTATATACAATGATCGGTTTACTCAGAGGAAGGGTGATCTTTGTAAAAATCTGCCATCTGGTACATCCGTCAAGTATTGCCGCTTCATCCACAGCATAGGGAATCGTATCGAAAAATCCTTTGGCGATCTGGAATCCCAGACCGGCTCCTCCGGAATAACATAGGATCAACGCCACACGGATCAGATTTCCCTCTGTAAGACCCACTGCCTTTAAGATGAAGTATACTGCCACCATGGACATGAAGCTTGGGAAAAGTCCAAGGATCATCGCCATATTCATATACGGTTTGCGCAGTTTAAATTTCAGTCTGGACAGACAGTAGGAAACTGCCAGTGTGTAAAAGGTTGCAAGAATACAGGAACAGATCGCTATGATCAGAGTATTCATGAACATTTTCGGGAAGTTCAGAATGGTTGTATCTGTAAACAGGCGCACATAGTTGTCAATGGTATAGCTCTGGGGGAAGAAGGTAGACACATAGGAGCCTTTTTCCGCCCTGAAGCTTGTGAGCACAACCCAGATGATCGGGAAAACCCACACAGCGGCCAGGATTGCCAGACTTACATGTACAATAGTGTTATTGATAAAACGTTTCTTCTTTGCTGATTTATATTTTGTTCCTGCCATGATCATACCCCTCCTTCTTTATAAGATTTACTGTTGCGGTATGTCAGAAGCGCACCCACAGCAAGGATCACAAAGGTCAGAATACCGATAACCGCACCAACATTGTAGTACTGTTTGTCGACGGTCAGCTTGTACAGCCAGGTTACAAGAAGGTCTGTTTTGCCTGCTGTAGACGCCAGATCCGTAACCGGGTCTCCGCCGGAGAGAAGGTAAATGACGTTAAAGTTGTTTACGTTTCCGGTAAAGGTTGCAATAAGATACGGTGTTGTCACATAAAGCATATGAGGCAGCGTGATTTTAAAGAAAATCTGAATAGAGTTGGCTCCGTCCACTCTTGCCGCTTCATACATATCCTCCGGAATATTCTGAAGGACACCGGTAAGCTGTAAAAGTGTGTAGGGAACGCCTACCCAGATATTTACCACGATCACTGTCACCCTTGCCCAGGTAGGATCTGTGAAAAACGGAAGGCTGGCGTCAGCCGCAATAAGTCCCAGGTTTCTCAAAAGTACGTTGACTGCACCGTTTGGCTGAAGCATGGTTCTCATGATAAGAAGAGAAACAAACATCGGCACTGCGCATGAAAGCACGAAGCAGAATCTCCAGAAGCCCTTTGCTCTGGTGTCCTTACGATTGATCACAATGGCAAGGATCATTCCGAAGATGTAGTTACTGAATGTTGCGAAAAATGCCCATACCAGAGTCCATGCCAGTACAGACCAGAAGGTGCTTCCCAGGATACTGCTTGAATCGAACAGAGTCCGGAAGTTATCCAGTCCTACCCAGTCAAAAAGCACCAGGTGGTTATCGATCTTGCTGTAATTGGTAAATGCCATACAGATCATGAAAATCAGCGGAAGGATGGTTAGCCCTGTGATGAAGATCATCGGAGGCGTCATCAGAAGCTTATGCAGATTTTCATGGAGCAGGGATTTCAGATCCTCTGTGAAGGTGTTTACATGCTGGCCCGCTTTGTGGAGACATTCTGCTTTGTAAGCGCTTTTTAATGCCCCTCTCCATGTGCAGACCATCAGCCCTGTAAGAAGGAGGGTTGCCACGCCGTACAGAAGGATCAGAATAGACTGATCACCCTGTACATAGGTGTAAACCTGATTCACCTCATCCCAGACTTCTTCCTGGGGAACTGTTCCCAGGGACGGAAGCATTTTTAAAAATCCAATACCGTTTACCAGCATAAATACAATATAAGCGATTTCAACTGCCATATAGAGAAGACCTTTGGCAAGCTGTTTATGCATGATGTTTCCGAATCCCATCAGCACCATGGAAAGCTTTGTTTCCATACCGCCCTCTTTGATGGCGCGGGTGCAGGTATACGGGGTGGAAAACTCGCTGACTTTCTTTTTGAAATTAAACATTCCTTTTCACCTCATTTAGATTCCATTGCTGTTCATCGCGTCGTTCATCGCCTCTGTCTGCTCCTGTGCGTTCTCAGCAGTAATGCTGCCGTTTCGGATTCCTTTTCCCATGTTTTCCACAGGCGTCCAGCAGTTATTCATTCCCGCAACGAACGGCTGAAGAATGGAGGTTTTGTTGAAGGTATCGTTCTGTGCCTTTACAAGAGCATCCTGTGCGATCGCCGGATCTGCAAGCAGTTCTGTATTGCAGGGGATCGTGTTTCGGAGATCATAGTGAAGCTTCTGCGCCTGAGCTGAACCCAGATATACGGCAAGCTCCACTGCCGCAACCATGTTTTTGCTGTAAGGATTTACTCCGATGGCCTTAGAGCCGGCGTAAGCCATCATCTGCTTCTCTTCTCCGTTTAAGGTATAGGTCGGAAGCGCTGCAGCCCCCATATTCTCGCCCAGGATTTCCCTTACGGAGTTCACATCCCAGGAACCGGAGAAGATCGCGTTGATACTTCCGTCGCGAAGACCTGCGATACCGGATCCGTCCGCATCGATCTTGAAATTCGGGTTCTTCGTAAGGTTGATAAGGTAGTTGGTCACATCTACTGCCTTCTGTCCGGAGAAATCCACTCCCTTGGACTCGTCTGTTCCGTCTCCGAACAGGGTACATCCGTTTCCTACATAGAAGGAAGGAAGATACCAGGAGTTGGTGAACGGGAAGGATACCACTCCCTTTTCCAGCATAGTATCAAGGTTCTTTACGTCCTCCTCGGAAAATACTCTTTTGTCATAATACATGAACCAGGTATTTGTTGTGAAAGGAACGCCGTAGAGATTGTCATCCTTTGTCAGTGAAGTCAGGATTTCCGGTGAGTTGGTGTTCTCAATTTCTTCTCTGTATTTGCCGCCGAATTTCGCCAGTGCATTGGCATCTGTCATGATCGTCAGCGTATCGTTGGCAAACATAAAGACGTCTGCGCTTGCCGACGGGTCCTGTGCCACCTGGCCGGCAGCCGTGGCTTCATCTGCCACACCATACACAAAGGTAATATCCCATTCCGGATGTTCCTCGGCAAAGGCATTGCAGGAATTCTGCAGCCATTCTCCGCTGTCCTTAGACTGGTCCTCTGATGGAGACCACACCATAAGGCGGACTTTTTCTTTTTCTGCCTGAGCTGTGCTGTCTGATGTCTCTGTTCCGCATCCGGCAAGAGCCGTTACAGACAGAACCGAGGCCAGCACGCCTGCTATGAGTTTCTTCTTCATCGTCATAGTCTTTCCCCTCTCTCGATGTTTCGTTTTGTTTCGTTGTTTTGAATATAACTCTTTTTTATGTTTTCGTCAAG
>DXXQ01000077.1 GCA_019416265.1 Clostridiales bacterium
AAGCTCAATATCGTACTTCATGAGCCGGAAATTCCCGCAAATACAGGAAATATCGGACGAACCTGCGTGGCAACCGGAACAAGGCTTCATCTCATAGAACCCCTTGGTTTCCTGTTAAATGAAAAAGCCATTAAACGGGCAGGGATGGATTACTGGAAAGATCTGGATGTAACCACTTATCTAAATTATGAGGATTTTATTCAGAGAAATCCGGGGGCGAAGATCTACTATGCGACCACAAAGGCACAGCATACTTATACAGAAGTGGAGTATGAAGAGGATTGTTATATTATGTTCGGAAAGGAGAGCGCCGGAATACCGGAGGAAATTCTGGTAAATCATCCGGACACCTGTGTGCGTATTCCCATGATCGGGGATATCCGCTCTCTGAATCTCAGCAATTCCGTGGCGATCGTTCTGTATGAGGCGCTGAGACAGAATCATTTTGATCATATGAATCTTGAGGGGCATCTTCACCATTTACAGTGGTAAAGATAAAATTGTTATAAAAGCAAAAACTATATAAAGGAGGAACAGATAGAATGGAACTGGAAAACTATCGAAAGTATTCGAGAATGGCAAGAGGACTGGAGAAGGCGGATCTTGTGTTTAAGAATGCACAGGTATTTCTTTCTCAGACAGGGGAGTTTGTGACAGGAGATGTGGCTGTTTCCGATGGTAAGATCCTGGGGGTGGGAGCTTACGAGGGAAAAGAGGAGAGAGATCTGACAGGAAAGATTCTCTGTCCCGGCTTTATCGACAGCCATCTTCATCTGGAATCCACTCTTGTGACGCCCGGAGAGCTGATCCGTCAGGCGGCACAGTGCGGAACAACTACGTTCATTGTGGATCCTCATGAGTCTGCGAATGTTTCCGGTACACAGGGAATCGATTATATTCTGGAGCAGACGGAGGAGGTTCCGGCAAATGTTTATGTTATGATGCCTTCCTGTGTGCCTGCGACTTCAGTGGACGATAACGGGTGCACCTTAACTGCAGGCAAAATGAAAGGCTATCTGGAGAATCCCAGAATCCTGGGGCTTGGAGAGGTGATGGATGCCTTTTCTGTGATCAACGGGGCAGTCTCCATGCACGAAAAGCTTCGGCTTTTTGAGGGAAAGGTGAGGGATGGCCATGCGCCGTTTCTTTCCAAAGGAGATCTGGCGGCCTATGCGCTGGCAGGAATCCGCACAGACCATGAGTGTGTAGACTACGAATATGCAATGGAAGAGCGCAGAAACGGAATGTATGTACATATCCGGGAAGGCAGCGCTGCCCGTAATCTTGATGCCATTGTAAAGGGAATGGTGGAGAACCAGACAGATACCGATGGTTTTTGTTTCTGCACCGACGATAAACATATTGAAGAAATCCGGCGGGAAGGACATATCAATTACAATGTGAAGCGGGCTGCAGAGCTGGGGCTTCCTGTGAAAGAGGTTCTGAAAATGGCTACGATCC
The DNA here is from genome assembly GCA_019416265.1 of Clostridiales bacterium. Classification (GTDB taxonomy): domain Bacteria; phylum Bacillota; class Clostridia; order Lachnospirales; family Lachnospiraceae; genus Blautia_A. The sequence goes on from DXXQ01000077.1 coordinate 1,462, forward strand.
ATGCGGCAAGGTGCTACGGACTGGATCATCTGGGAGCCATCGCTCCGGGATACCAGGCGGATCTTGTTGTCCTTGATGATCTGGAGACCCTTCATGTTTCCGAGGTGTATTTCAAGGGAAAGAAAATTGTGAAAGATGAGGCGGTTACGATCAAGCCTTGTCCTCCTCTGCTTAAGGATACGATTCATATTGAGGGATTTTCAAAGGAGAGCCTGCGTCTTGCGCATCCGAGGAAAAAAGCCCATGTACTGTCCATGATGGAGGGACAGATCACAACAAAGGATGTTCTGGAAGAGGTTCCCGGAATTTCAGTGGATGGAATCCACTGTTTTGCGCCTGATAAAACCTACCAGAAGATCGCAGTGATCGAACGCCACAGGAATACGGGAAAAACAGGCGTGGGAATTGTAAAAGGCTTCGGACTTCAGGGCGGCGCCATTGCATCCAGTGTGTCCCACGATTCCCATAATATTATTGTGGTTGGAGACAATGACAGGGATATGGTGATCGCAGTGGAGGAGCTGAAGCGAACCAGAGGCGGCTATGTCCTTGTGTGCGGCGGAGAGGTGTTTGGAACACTTCCCCTTCCTGTGATGGGGCTTATGAGCGACGCCGGCTATGAAACGGTAAACGCACTTCTGGCGAAGATGATTCCCAAAGCGCATGAAATGGGAATTCCGCAGGGATTTGATCCTTTTATCACCCTGTCCTTCATGGCTCTTCCCGTAATTCCGGAAATCAGGATCACACCGAGAGGAGTGTATCTTGTGAACCAGGGAAGAATGTTGGAAACTCCTTTTGAGGAATGATAAAAAAGATGAGACACTATCCTGTTTTCAGGATGTGCCTCATCTTTTTTTGCTTTTTTAAACACGCTCCAGGGTAAAGATGAATTCTGTTCCCACTCCGGGAGTGCTTACAACGTCGATGTGCTGCTGATGAGCGTTTATGATTTCTTTTACAATGGAAAGGCCAAGTCCCGTGCCTTTTCTGTCCCGTCCCCGGGAAGCGTCGGTTTTGTAAAAGCGCTCCCAGATTTTCGAAATGCTTTCTTTGGGAATTCCCTCTCCGTGGTCTTTGACAGAGACGAAGACCTTACCGTTTTTTTCCGTAGTCTCCATAATGATAACGGAGTTGTCCGGACTGAATTTAATGGCGTTATCCAGAAGATTGTAAAGAACCTGACGGATTTTTTCCTGATCTGCCTTTACAAGGAGCTCTTTTCCGGAAAGGATCAGCTCCAGACGGATCTTCCGGGAGGTGCAGATGCCTTCAAAAAAAGCGGCGGTTTTCTTTATGGTCTCATTGATGTCAAAGGTGCGGAAATCCATCATCCTCTGTTTGATATCGAGTTCGTTGAGAGTCAGAAGACTACGGGTAAGCTTTTCCAGGCGGTCTGTTTCCGCTGAAATGACCCGAAGATATTTCTCCTGAAATTCAGGGGGAATGGTTCCGTCCAGGATGGCTTCCACATACCCCTTGATGGAGGTGAGTGGAGAGCGGAAATCATGGGAAACATTGGAAACAAATTTTCGCTGGTATTCTCCGGTGACATTGAGCTCATCGGACATATAGTTCAGGGTGTTGGCAAGGTAGCCGAGTTCGTCGTCAGACTTCACCGAGATTTTGTAGGTAAGATTTCCGTTTGCATATTCGGAAGCTCCTTTGATGATCGACTGCAGAGGCTGGTAGATCTGCCACTTGTAGACGAAGATCAGAAGATAGGTCAGGGCATACACCAGGAAGAACAATAGGATCATAATCTGCATAATGGCGCTTCTGGTGCGGTACAGGGCGCTTGCCTGGTAATGGATGGCAACATAGCCTTTTGTCGTCATCTCTGCGGTGACCGGGGCGATCACGCTGACCTGGTCATTGGGAAAATAACCGTAAAACCGGCCGATCTGATAGTAATTCGGCCCCCACTGGGAGAGATCGAAGCCCTCCACAGGAATGGGAGAGGCAGGGTCGATCTCTCTTCTCGTGCTCAGCAGAACCTCTCCCTTACAGTTGATGATCCAGATGACAGTATCCTGAAAGACGGAAAGAGAGGAGAGGGGTTCCTTTAATTTCTCCAGATTTTCTTCTGAAAGATTATTTTTGACAATATCGTAAGAGGCAATTCTGTGTGCCTCGCGATACAGAGCGTCGCTCAGATCGCGTTCCAGATAGCGCTCCACATAATAGGAGCCTCCCAGGCTGATCAGGAAAAAACCGCAGATTCCGATCAGGATGTAGCTGGCGATAAACTTCATGGACAGGAAATGCTTCATTCGTTTCGAACCTCGAATTTATAACCGATTCCCCAGACTGTGGCAAGGGACCAGCGGGGATTATCCTTGATTTTTTCACGCAGTCGTTTGATGTGGACATCCACAGTTCGGGTATCACCGATATATTCGTATCCCCAGATATGATCCAGAAGCTGTTCTCTGGTAAAGACCTGATTGGGGGAGGAGGCAAGGAAATAGAGAAGCTCCAGTTCCTTCGGCGGCATATCCACCTGCCGGCCCATGTAGGTGACTGCGTAATTGGTAAGGTTTACCGTGAGATCCGGATAGCTGACACATTTTTCTCCTGTGGAGACAGAAGGCTGTTTCGTCTGGAAACGGCGGAGAACTGCCCGGACTCTTGCAACCAGTTCTTTGGAGTCAAAAGGTTTGATCATGTAGTCGTCCGCTCCAAGCTCAAGCCCAAGCACCTTGTCGAAGGTTTCGCCTTTGGCGGAGAGCATGATGATCGGGACGTCGGAGTTGTGGCGGATCTCACGGCAGACCTGGTATCCGTCGATGCCGGGAAGCATCAGATCCAGGATGATGAGATCCGGGTGGAAGCGGTGAAATTCCCGGAGCGCTTCCTCGCCGTCATTTACAATTCGTGTCTCAAAGCATTCTTTTGTGAGATATAATGCAATGAGCTCTGCGATGTTGTTGTCATCGTCAACAATAAGAATTTTCTGTTTATAAGCCATATTAAGGTTCCCCTTCCTTCCTGCGGATGTTCAGATTACTTCTTAAATTCAACAATCGTTACACCTGCGTCGCCTTCTCCAAATTCGCCAAGTCTGAAGGAAGCTACATGCTTCTGGCGCTTCAGGTAGTTATGCACCCCTTTTCTCAGCGCGCCGGTGCCTTTGCCGTGGACAACACGGACGCTTTTGAGATGGGCAATATATGCGTCATCGAGATATTTGTCAAGCTCTGCAATAGCCTCGTCCACAGTTTTTCCCAGAAGGTTGATCTCTGTGGAAACACTGGCAGATTTTGACATGCGTATTTTTCCTGCTCCTGTACGCTGGAGGGAAGGAGTTGTGATCTCTGCCTCGTCGATAAGCTCCAGGTCGGAGATGTGAACCTTTGAGCGGATGATGCCCATTTGTACAAACAGATAGCCTTTTGCATCCGGACGGCTGCTTACGGTACCTTTCAGATTCATGCTGAGGACCTTTACAGAATCTCCCAGAGACAGATCTTTTGCGGAGAGTTCTTTTTTCGGCTTTTTGACAGAGGCATTCTGAGCCATCCCTGATTCAGCTTTGTTCATGCGCTGGCGGAGCTTCTGACGCTCTTTTTCCATGGAGGCTGTATCCACATGATCCTTCTGGAATTTGTGGAACATTTTCATGGTCTGGTCTGCATATTCCTTTGCTTCCCGGAGAATGGCGTGTGCCTCCTCGTTTGCCTGGCGCAGGATACGTTCTTTCCGTTCGTCCAGCTTTTCCTGTTTGGATTCCAGTTTTTCTTTCAGCGCTTCAATTTCCTTTTTGTACTGCTCGATCTCTGCACGCTCGTTTTCGATGGTAACGCGGCTGTGTTCCAGGGAGGAGAGTACATCCTCAAAGGATTCGTCCTGTTCGCTGATCTGCTCTTTGGCCTTCTCGATGATATAGTCGGGAAGCCCGAGTTTGGAGGAGATGGCAAAGGCGTTACTTTTTCCCGGAACTCCGATGAGAAGGCGGTAGGTAGGACGCAGGGTTTCTACGTCAAACTCGCAGCAGCCGTTTTCCACTCCGGGAGTAGAAAGGGCGTACACCTTCAGTTCGCTGTAGTGTGTTGTTGCCATGGTGCGGATTCCTCTTTCATGGAGATGGGAGAGGATGGAAATGGCAAGGGCCGCTCCTTCCGTCGGGTCTGTTCCTGCTCCCAGCTCATCAAAGAGAACAAGGGAGCGGGTGTCTGCATGCTTCAGGAAAGAAACCACATTGGTCATATGTGAGGAAAAGGTACTCAGGGACTGTTCAATGCTCTGTTCATCTCCGATATCTGCGTAAACTTCATGGAAAAGAGCAAGCTCTGAGCGATCTAGTGCAGGGATATGAAGCCCGGACTGACCCATCATGGTAAGAAGTCCTACGGTTTTTAAAGAAACTGTTTTACCTCCTGTGTTGGGTCCGGTGATCACCAGGAGGTCAAAGTCGTCGCCGAGACGGATGTCAATGGGGACGGCTTTTTTCTTGTCAATGAGAGGATGGCGGGCTTTTTTTAAGTTGATGCGCCCTTCCTCATTGAAGAGAGGCTCGTTTCCGTTCATGTCCATGGCAAGGGCTGCCCTTGCGAAGATGAAGTCGAGCTGAACCATGATCTCAAGGTCTGCGCGGATCAGCTCGCTGTGAATGGCAGTCTGTTCGCTGAGACCGGCAAGGATGACTTCGATTTCTTTTTGTTCTTTAAGCTCCAGCTCACGGATGTCGTTGTTGAGCTTTACAATTGCCATTGGCTCAATGAAAAGTGTGGAGCCTGTGGAGGACTGGTCATGGACCATACCGGGAACCTGACCCTTGTATTCGGCTTTTACCGGAATACAGTAACGGCCGTTTCTCATGGTGATCACAGAGTCCTGAAGGTAGTTGCGGGCGCTGCCGCTGACCAGGGAAGAAAGCTGTGTATGTATTTTGTCATTGGCTGCTTTCATGCTTCTGCGAATCTGGCGCAGGGTACTGCTGGCATCGTCGCTGATCTCGTCCTCTGACAGGATGCATCTGCGGATTTCCGTGGAAAGGGGAGTGAGAGGCTCCAGGGCGCTGAACATTCCGTCAAGGGAATCCGGCAGGGAGTCGCTTCTGTCATTTCTGGAATAAGCTTTTACACGGTTTACATTTTCCAGAAGGCTGCAAATGGAGAGGAGCTCCGGGATGCCCAGAGAGCTTCCGATTTCCAGTCTTTTCAGGGAACCGCGCACATCCTTTACGCTTCCGAAGGAAATGTTTCCTTTCTGGAAAAGGCGGGTGAGCGCGTCCTTTGTCTGGGTCTGCATGTGACGGATCTCCTCAAGATCAGTGGAGGGAGCAAGCTTCCTGCAAAGCTCCTTTCCCATGAAAGAGGATGCTTTATCTGTCAGCATATCGATGATTTTGTAATATTCTAATGCTTTATATGCTTTCTGATTCATAATATCTCCTAAGTTTTGTTGTGTATATTCTGTAAAAGGGTAAAAAATCCTCATTATTAGTTTACACGATTTTGGACAGAAATGGAAGACATAATCTTTGGACTATGGAATAACAAAAAAGAGTTGCTGTTAACTACACTAATAACGCCGTATATTTGTCCTACATAGCAAATATACGGCGTTTCTTTATTCTTTGGGTGCGTGATCGTACATCTTTTGAATATCTTCCGGCAGTTTATCCGGCATCATGCCGTGTACCCGATCTTCGTTGCCGTCCTGCAAGGCTTGTTCATAATACCAGCACTTGAATTTAATCATATCCAGTACTTTGTTCATATGTTCAATTTCAGCTTCCACAGTTTTCCTCTGTTTCTCAAACAGCTCCTTCCGCTGCGGATAGGTGGATGAACCCTCCGTACACCAGTCCATAAACTGCTTGATGTCCTTAATTTCCAGCCCTGACTTCTTCAAACACTCAATGACACGCAAAGCCTCAATCTCTCGGTCACTGAATTTGCGGATACCGGAAGTTCTCTCCATCCCCGGAAAAAGTCCCTGTTTGTCATAATAGCGCAAAGTCGAAATCGGAAGTCCAAACTTTTCCGAAACCTGTCCAATCGTGTACATAGATACCTCCACAAAAAATTAACAAATTTATTTTTCAAAAACTCTTAACCTAAAGTTAGGTTTAGGCTTTATCATTAGTATAGCAGCTATGCAGAAAGACTGCAATGGCAAAACTGCAGTCGAGCTGCTCCCCGGCGATGTGATAAATATCCCTGTTGGTGTGAAACATTGGCAGCACATTCCCGTTACTTCAGCGAAGGCGCTTATGAAAAATTGACCGGAGATAATAAGGAGTTGCTCATCATTCCGGGAGCAAGCCATGTTGATCTTTATGACAATTTGGAGGTCATTGTTTTTGAAAAGCTGAACAGCTTTTTCCGTGAGCATCTCAAATAAGAACAGAAAAATCATTGTATAGGATACGAGGAGGAGTAGAACATGGAATATGTAACTTTGAATAACGGTGTAAAAATGCCGCAGCTCGGGTATGGTGTCTATCAGGTTACAAAAGACGAATGTGAATGCTGTGTCAGTGATGCCTTGAAAATCGGCTATCGTCTCATCGACACCGCTCAGAGCTATTTTAACGAGGAAGAAGTGGGTAATGCCATTGCAAAAAGCGGTATTCCCAGAGATGAAATTTTCCTGACCACCAAGGTCTGGATTGAGCATTACGGCTATGAAAAAGCAAAAGCATCCGTATTGGAATCCATGCGAAAATTACAAGTTGACTACCTTGACCTTTGTTTGCTCCATCAGCCTTTTGCAGATGCCTACGGTGCATACCGGGCATTGGAGGAACTGTATGACGAAGGAAAAATCCGTGCTATCGGCATTTCCAATTTCTATACTGACCGTATGGTGGATGAACGAAAACAGCAGCACGACTGCACCAAAGATAAGAAAAACTGGTAATCGAGGAGGATATACATGAAAAAACCGTATATAATCTGCCACATGATGATGTCTGTGGACGGAAGAATTGATTGTGGCATGACTGTAAAAATTGCAGGTTCCGATGAGTATTATGAAACGCTGAGTGCTTTGGATGTTCCCGCAAATCTCAGCGGCAGGGTGACTGCACAGCTGGAATTGGCAGAACCCGGTGTGTTTACAGCGAAGAATCCAACAGAGATAGTCCGAAAAGAAGGTTTCTCAAAAAAGCGGAGTGCAAACGATTATCAGGTGGTGGTCGATACCAACGGAACGCTACTGTGGTATGACGATAGAAACAGTGATTCTCCGTTGATTGTCATTATGTCCACAGAGGTTACAAAAGAGTATCTTGCATATTTGGATTCCCTGCATATTTCATGGATCGTATGTGGTGAAAAGCATATTGATCTACATAAAGCCGTTGAAATTCTGCATACCGAGTTTGGCGTGGAACGCATGGCGATTGTCGGTGGAGGTACGATCAATGCTGCTTTCCTCAATGCCGGACTACTGGATGAAGTCAGTATTCTGCTCGGTCCCGGAATCGATGGACGAAAAGGTATGACTGCTGCTTTTGACGGTTTGCCGTTAGACACAGAACCCGTTAATTTGAAGCTCATAAGCGTACAGCCCTATGACAATGGTGCTGTCTGGCTTCGGTATGCTCTGCACTGATTGTTCTGCAAGTGCATCATAATTTCACGTAAAAAAGCCAAATCGGCAGCAAGGATTTTTCCCTATTGCCGATTTGGCTGCTTTTTATCTATCCAAAGTCTTTAATAAAGTATTAAATCATCCCAAAATACTCAAATGCTTCTATAAGCGCTTTTTCTTTCTCCGGCGGACATTGCGGCGGCTTAGCATTCACAGACTTCGGCTTATTATAATTCTCACGCTCGATGATACCACATTTCTGCTTAACCTGAGCAATATACAGACTGCTGACCTTGATACCGCTATGCTCCGGCACATAGTCCTTAATCTGCGTATAGGCTGCCCATCCTGAAATTCGGACATATCCATATCCTCCAGTGAGAACTCCGCCCGAATTTTTTATGAGTTGACCACACCCTTGGAAAGCAAGACAAACGTCTCGACGATATTACCTTTTTCCCACAAGACCTCTCTATTTTAACCTAATCCTTCTGTGAGATTGTTTTCAATCTCGGGAGATTACTTAAACTCACTGTCTCCAATGTCTGTAACTGCTGTACTGTTAATTGACGCAGTAATTCCATTCGTTCTTTCTGGCTTTTTCCCTGATTGATCAAAATAGCATTATAACTTTCCAAATTCGCAAGTACCAGTAGTTGATTCAGTGTTGCTACATCCCTCATGTTTCCTTTCACAGACGGATGTTCATCTTTCCATTGTTTTGCTGTCTTTCCAAAAAGGACAACATTCAACATGTCTGCTTCGTTCGCATATGTAAAAGAAATCTGAGCTGGTGTTAATTCTGTCGGAAGCAAGTTCTCTTTAATTGCATCTGTATGTATCCTGTAATTTAGCTTAGAGATTTCTCTATTTAAATTCCAGTTCAAAGATAATCGGCTATTTTCATCAGTCTTTAATCTTCGATAATCTTTCATAATATATAACTGGAATTCCGGTGAAATCCACGTAGCAAACGACATGGCAATATCACTGTGAGCATAGGTACCACCATAACGCCCTGCTTTTGAAACAATACCAATTGCAGCAGTTGCTTCTATCCACTTCTTAGGTGACATTGTAAATGCATTTGTTCCCGCTTGCTTTCTAAACCCCTCGAATTCGAGGGGGTTAAAATCAGGATTATGAAGCCTCTCCCATAATCCCAGAAATTCTATAACATCCCGATTTCTCATCCAGTTTTGTATTACTGCGGCTGGATCGTCACTTTTATATCTGGCTATATCTGTCAATGATATAAATTCATTTTCAAAGTCTTGCGTATAAATGCCAATATCTATTCCATTTGCATGAAGCGTATCTTTAATAACTTTTCCCATTGCACCGCACATCCTTCTCAAACAATCTATCCAATATTTATTATAGTTGCATTAACGATTGTTTCTTCAAAGCATCTATAACAATTGCACCTTCTCCAAATTCAATCATTTATATGGCTATCTGGTGACTTGTGGGACAAAAGTACAACTGTTTCCACATGAACGGTCCCGCCAAACTGATCGACAGGGCAGACACGGGAGAGAGAATAGCCGTTGGCACAGAGATATTTCAGATCCCGGGCAAGGGTGGCGCTGTCACAGCTTACATAAACGATGCGTTTGGGCTGCATCTTTATCATGGTTTCCAGAAGGACCTCGTCGCAGCCTTTGCGCGGTGGATCGACCACAATGACATCTGCATAAACGCCGTTCTTTTCATATTCCCTGGGAAGGACCTCCTCGGCTTTTCCTGTGAAAAATTCTACATTGGAAATATTGTTTATCCGGGCGTTTTCGTTGGCATTTTCAATAGCCTGCGGAATGATTTCCACACCTCGCACAAATTTTGCCTTTTGGGCAAGGAAAAGGGAGATTGTGCCGATTCCGCAGTACAGATCCCATACCGTTTCATTTCCGTGAAGATCTGCATATTCCAGGGCTTTTTCGTAAAGCTTCTGTGTCTGCTTGGGATTAACCTGGTAGAAAGACAGCGGAGAAATCTGATAGGAAATTTCTCCGATTTTATCGGTGATGTAGCCTTTCCCCCATAAAATCCGGATTTCTTCTCCCAGAATGACGTTGCTTTTCTTTTTATTTACATTAATCGTGATGCTGGTCATTCCCGGAATTTCCCGAAGCCTCTCTGTCAGCTGGTCTTCGTGGGGAAGCTTTGTACCGTTGAGGATCAGGCAGACCATTACTTCCCCTGTAAAATACCCGTAGCGGATCAGGATATGACGGACAAGTCCCTTTCCTGTTGTTTCATCATAGGGGGAAATATTCCATTTTTCCATATGGCTGATAACCCGGTCCAGAACCTCTTTGTTTTCCGGAACACCCAGAGCACAGTCACGATTTTCGATGATCGTGTGGGTTCTGCCGGCGTAAAAACCTGTGACAATTTTGCCCTCTTTATTTCTTCCCACGGGAAACTGAGCCTTATTTCTATAGTGATAAGGCTCGTCCATGCCGATGATCGGTTCCATGGGGAGATCCCGAAAGCCGCCGATGCGCTTCAGATGTCCCCGGACCTTATTGGTTTTGAAGACAAGCTGCTGCTGGTAGGAAAGCGCCTGAAGCTGGCAGCCCCCGCACTGGCGGGCAAAGGCGCATTTAGGTTCCACTCTGTAAGGGGAGGGCTTCAGGATTTCCATGAGTTTTCCGTAGCCGTAATGCTTCTTTGCCTTCATAATTTTAGCTGTTACAGTATCTCCGATGACAGCATCCTTCACAAAGACGGTGAAGCCATCCGCTTTTCCAATGCCTTCACCGTCAACTCCGCAGTCTTCAATTTCTAATGTAACAAGATCATTTTTGCGATATTCCATAAAGATCAAACGTCTCCTGTTCTTCTTAAGTTGGATTCAAAAAGCCTGTTATATCCAAGCCAGTCCTTTTTGCCCTTATCTGCGGCAAAAATTTCTGTCAGAGTTTCCATTCTGGCGTCTGTGTTATCTGCCAGATTCAGAGCGACTGCCTCTGCAAGGGCAGGCTTTTTCGGGGAACCGTATTCCAGCTCGCCGTGATGGGAGAGGATACAGTGGATCAGTTCGTTTTTAAGAACCTCCGGAAAATCCGGGATTTCCCGGGCAAGGTCATGAATCATCTGGGCACCGATATAGATATGTCCCAGAAGCTGGCCTTCATCTGTATAATCGTTCAGCGGAAAAGCAGAAAGCTCCTTTGTTTTGCCGATATCATGCAGAAGGGCAGCAGTGATCAGAAGGTCACGGTTGACGATGGGGTAAGTTTTGGCAATATAATCGCAAAGGCGGGTGACGCCCAAAGTGTGCTCCAAAAGTCCGCCGATGAAACCGTGATGTACAGTTTTAGCTGCAGAGTGACCCTGAAAGGCTTTGAGGAAATCCTGGTCTTCTACGAAGAGCTTTCGGAGAAGGGAGGATAAAAAGGGGTTCTTCACGCTGTTTATCATACCGAGAAGCTGTCCGTACATATCGTCGGTGCTGTTCTCACTTACGGGAAGATAATCCGAAGGATCATATTCGTCCTCCACAGCCTTCCGCACACGCTTGATATTTACCTGCATGGCTCCTGCGAAGCTTGTGACATCACCTACTACATCGATATAGTCAAGGGTATCGAAATCGTCGATTCCGTTGGAATTAGGATCCCAGATTTTACCGTCCATTACGCCTGTTTTGTCCTGGAGGATGATACTGTCGTAGGGTTTGCCGTTTTTGGTTACTGCGGACTGTTTCTGTTTGCAAAGATAAATTCCGCTGATTCTGTCTCCTTCATGTAATTCATTTAAAAAACGCATTCTGTCTGCCTCTATCTTTCTTCTATTTTTAATTTAAAAACCAATTCCACGCTTTCTTTGCCGGAAACTTTTCGTGTAATGGTAAGCTGCATTTCCTGTCTTGCGTCGGCGTTCTGAAGCACCGACTGGTAATCCTGCATGGTTTTTATTCTTGTGCCGTTTGCTTTGGTGATAATATCTCCGCTTTGGATTCCGGCCTCCCTGGCGGGAGAGTTATCCTCCACATGATCTACATAAACACCGATAGGAAGGTGCAGTCTGTCGGACTGGGCCTGGGTAATGCCTGTCCCGTAAATTCCGGTGTAGTTGATTGCCTTCTGGTTCGTGAGACGCTCAATGAGCGGACGGATCTGGGAAACCGGCCACGCGCGGACCGTTTCTGTGGAATCAGCGCCCTGCTTCAGGATGATGCCCACTACATTTCCGGAAAAATCCAAAAGAACACCGCTTCCGTCAGGGTGACCGTGCATATCGGTAGCAAGGATGCTGTACTCCGTATCCGCCATCTGGTCGATTCCGGAAACAGAGGTGATAATGCCGTAATCTACTGCGTCAATATCGCCGGAAGGACAGCCGATAGCAATGACGGGACTGTTTTGCGGCATTTGTGTGCTTGCTCCCAGATCTGCCACATACAGCATCTGGAGAGTTTTTGAGGTGAGCTGGGATTTTTCCACTCTGGCAACAAGAAGACCTGTCTGAGGGTCTTCTTTACAGATCTTGGCAACGGAGGTGGAGCCATCCTGGAAGGTGGCTTCAAGATCGTGGATATCGTTAAATTTATCACCGTAGGTCAGGATATAAAGATCTGTATCTGTTTCCAGAAAAATAATTCCCTGAGAAGAATTATAGCTTAACTGTGTATCGTCAAGCATATTCTGATCCTGGGAAAGTCCCTTCATGGTGACGAGGGCCTTTCGGGGATTGGAAGATACTCTAAGAACCTCGCTGTAGATCGCCGTATAGTTGTCCAGCGGATTTGATGTTTCACCGGAAAGAGATGCCTCCGTCTGTTCCTCTGACTGAACGGAAGATGTGGTATCTTCGGATGGGGGAGGAGTTACGATCCTCAGATCAGGTTCCTGGACAGAAGAGAGTCCGAACTGTTCGATAAAAACAGGGAACATCCCCACACAGGATGCAGATGCGCAGCATCCGAATAAAAGACCGCTGCCAATGATGGAAACCAGCTTCCGGGCAAGTCTTTTTTTGTCTAATGGTTTCTTTTTGATCGTTTCATTGATGAAACGGTATTCGTTATTATCTGTATTTCTCTTGGTATTACGCCCCATAAATATTACTCCTGAATTACAAAAACACCGGGCCTCATTCATATAACATTTTACCAAAAATATATGAACTTTTTATGAATAAAAGCACATAATTTCTTTGACTTGTTCTTGATATTGCCTGGGAGCTGTCCGGTTCTGTGTTATTTCTGCTGTTTGCGCTGAGAAATACAGTAAATTGGGAAAGAAAACAAAGAAGAGAGCGCAGGAAATTTGCGTTGTTTTCCAGGGCAATTTTGAGGTGGGGAAATTTTTTGAAAAAATTTTTGAAAAAGTGTTGACATTATGAAGAACTTTTGATATAGTACCAATTGTCGCGAATGAAAGTTAAATTTCAACAAAAGAAATGCGATATGCGGAAGTGTCGGAACTGGCAGACGAGCAAGACTAAGGATCTTGTGAGAAATGCGCTCGTGTGGGTTCAAGTCCCATCTTCCGCATGAAAGAAAGCTTCTCAATGACAGGGAGATTCCTGGAGTGAGAAGCTTTTTGTTTTGCAAAAATTAGTACATTCGATCTGAATATTTCCGATAAAAAAGATCCCCCCACGCAGCCGATTCATCTATAGTAAATTTTACAGGGATCCCTTGGCATACAATATATTTCCTGAAAAAACACACAGCCCGCAGCAGCGTACCCAGTCTCTCAGACGCTGCCTGCGGGCAGACTTTTATGCTGCAGATGCGCAAAATGCCTTTTGTCTGCGCAAAGGGTCGAGTTGTAACTCGGCTATGGAAAATGAAGAAAAAAGTCATATTATATATAATAGGCTAATAATTAATAGAAAAAGAAAAAATCAACAAAAAAGTACAATGTCTTTTTTTATCGGCTTACAGAAAAGGCAGGGTACAAAAATCAGGGAGGAATATGAAATGAGAGACGTTTACAGCTTGATCAGAAAACTTGGGGCAACATCAAAGTACAAAGGGTATTATTTTGTGGCAGAGGCCATCAGGGTGTCCATGGAATTGGAAGAACGGCCGATTAAGGTGACAAAGGATGTCTACCCTGTTCTGGCAAAAAGATTTAAATCAACACCGTCAAATATAGAACATAACATAAGGACCCTGGTGAACATCTGCTGGATGTCACACAGGGATGTTATGGAAGAAATTGCGGGATACACCCTGGAATACAGACCGACAAACAGTGAATTTCTGGATATACTGGTGTACTATCTCTGCCGGATGCAGGAAAATACCCAGCAGTATATGGTTCACTGACGGGGCAGGGTTACAGCTTTTCGAAGGAAATGCCGTGTTTATGCAGAAAATTGGAGACTACATTGTCCCAGAGCTGTTCCGGGCGCTTGTCAGGCAGGAAGGACTGGAAGGAAATTCCCGTGGTACACAGAAGCGTCTTGTTTTTATATTGAAGGTTCAGGTATAGACCGCTTACTACATCAGAAGAAAAATCGGGAATCGCCTGCTCCAGAAGAGCCTGCATTTTTTTCACCGGGAGACGAAAAACAATCTTAAAACTGACAGGCGTTCTTTTTCCGCGGATAACAGAGAAGCAAAAAGGTCTGATATCCTGCCACAGAGAATATTCCATGGCATTTTCCGTGAAGGTTTCCAGAGCATCTGTATCAAAAAAATCCCTCTGCAGTCTGCCGTCAATGGTGAAGGTATTAAAGGTGACAATAGAAGCTTCTATTAGGGAAAAATGATCGAAGGTTTCCCTAATGAGAAGCCGGTTCATAAAATCTTTGATATCTGTGACAGATAATGCGAGCATAGCGAAATGCCTCCTCCCGGTCTTTTTTTACCATTATATAGGATGAAGGAAAAAAAGAACAGAGTTTTTGAGGAAAAAGCCTTTTCAAACCTTTTGGGGGAGATTTCTTTTGATTGATGCTGGGATTCTGCCAGGCCATTCGAAAGGAAATCGGAGAAAATAGAAAAGCAGAATTAAGGAAAGTGGAAAGTTTGAAACAATGAAGTAGCGAGTAGAGAATAAATTTGAGCATCACAAATAAGCCATCGTTGTGGTGGCTAAAAATTGAATATAGACGCAACACCTAATCAGGAAGCTGGTGAAGGAGCATCTTTGATGAGATATC